>CAZYGP010000054.1:0-10180 GCA_964647265.1 uncultured Acidimicrobiaceae bacterium
CAGGACGTTCATGTCGTCGTGCTCGACCGCCTGATGCGCCGTGTAGTGGTCGTGGGCGACCGCACTGCGGACTCCGGTGATCTTGTTCGCCGCGATCGAGGCACCTGCGCCTGAACCGCAGACGAGGATTCCTCGCTCGCCCTGTCCCGCAACGACCGATCGCGCGACCGCTGCGGCGATGTCCGGGTAGTCGACGGGCTCGTGCGAGTCGGTTCCGAGATCGATGACCACGTGACCTGTCGCCCGGAGGTGTTCGACGAGATGTTGCTTGAGTTCGAAGCCGGCGTGATCAGACCCGATGACGACGCGCACGTTGTTCCTCCGCTGACCGGCCGAGCGTAGTGTTCCCCGTGTCCGCGATGCCCCGCGGTTTCCCCTACCACCGATTCCGTCGGGTGGGCCTACCCTCGGCTCGATGCGTCCCTTCAGCGTCGCCATGGTGTCCGTCTTCGTCCTCGTGGCTGCTGCATGCTCGTCAGGGCCTGCCGCACCGGATGTCGAGCCGATCGATCGCGTGTGCACGGAGTCCTTCTGTATCGATGTCCCTGCAGGCTGGGGGGACGAGGTCGGTGCCTCCCACATCTCGTTCCACCACGAGCTGGCGATCGACGATACGTTCCTGACGGCCAGCGTCGTCGACATGGAGGCGATCGTCACGGCCGCCGGAGGCACATGGCCGGTTCCTCCCGACGAGGTGGTCGAAGCGTTCTGGGCACTCCTCGATGACGTCGACGAAGGGTCGCTGATCCGCACGGAACGACAGGTCGGTGGCGCCATTCGATCGTGGGGACGCCATTCGACCGGCGACATGTGGCACGTGCTCGTCCCCGTCGACGGATCGACCGCGATCGCTGTCGAGCTCCGGGGTCCGAACGCGTCGTGGGAGGATCACGCGGACGTAGCGCTCAGGTCCGTGGATCCCGTCGGATGACGCGGAATGACCGGCCCTACCGACCGGTCGCCGTAACCTCGGTGCGATGTCCGATGCGATCATCGTCCGTGGTGGGACACCGCTCGATGGAACGGTTGCGGTGCTGGGTGCCAAGAACGCCGTCCTCAAGCACATGGTGGCGACCCTCCTTGCTCCCGGCGAGCACAGAATCGAGAACGTCCCCAACATCCTCGACGTCGACATCATGGGCCGAGTTCTCGAACACGTCGGCGCAACGTGCACCCGTACCGGCACCACGCTCACGGTGGAAGTGCCCGTGGATCCCATTCCGGAGGCACCCCTCGACCTCGTGAGGCAGATGCGAGCGTCGATCCTCGTTCTCGGCGCCCTCCTCGCCAGGACCGGCGAGGCCAACGTCGCGTTGCCGGGTGGGGACGACTTCGGATCGCGGCCGATCGATCTGCACGTACACGGCCTCGAGGCCATGGGGGCAAGGTTCGAACTGCGCCACGGCGTCCTCCACGGCACCGCCCCCGACGGGCTCCGGGGCACCGAGGTCTTTCTCGAGATCCCTTCCGTCGGCGCCACCGAGAACCTGCTGCTTGCCGCCGTCCTCGCCACCGGCACGACCGTCATCGGGAATGCGGCTCGCGAACCGGAGCTCACCGATCTGGCCGAGTTCCTGAGGAAGATGGGCGCGAAGATCGACGGCGCCGGATCATCGACGATCGAGATCCATGGGGTACCGATGCTCGACCCTGCAACCCATCGCACCGTGCCGGACCGCCTCGAGGCCGGTACCTACCTCGTTGCCGGGGCGATGAGTCGTGGACGGGTGACCGTGACGGATTGCCGCCCTGAGCACCTGCGCATGGAGCTCTCCAAGTTGGCGGCCACGGGCTGCAACATCGAGACGACCGAGAGCACGATCACGGTGGAGGGACCGGACCGACCCTCGGCGGTCGACGTTGCGACGCTTCCGTTCCCGGGATTCCATACCGACATGCATCCCCAGATGGTGGCGTACCTCTCAACGGCGAGTGGAACATCGCTGGTCACCGAGAACATCTACAGCGGCCGCTTTCGCTACCTCGGGGAGCTCAACCGAATGGGCGCCGAGATCCATGCCGATGGCCAACACGTCGTCATCCGCGGTGTCGAAGGCCTCTCCGGATGCGAGGTCGACGGCTGTGACATCAGAGCTGCCGCCGCTTTGACGATCGCGGCCCTTCGCGCCGATGGGCAGACCTTGATCACGGAGGCCCACCATGTCGACCGTGGGTATGACGGCTTCGTCGACAAGCTCGCAGGGCTTGGCGCGACCATCATTCGATCATGAGGCGGGATCGCGCGCTCGTGGTCGCCGTGATCGTCGTGGTCGCCGTGATCGGGTCGGTCTTCGCAAGTGCGCCGCGTGCGGCGGCGGCGGACGAGTCTGCATCGATCGTGTCGGTCGAGCTCGTCGGCGATGCGGAGACGCGTTTCGAAATCGACGGCCGGCGTTACCGCGGTCCCGTCACCTTCACCCGACACCCAGACGGTCTCGCCTTCACCGAACGTGCGTCGATCGACCAGTACCTCGAGGGCATCGCGGAGATGCCGTTTCTGTGGAACCAGGAGGCCCTCGCAGCCCAGGCTGTCGCCGCAAGGACGTATCTCACGTACCGCCTCAACGGCGGCCGGGCAGGTGACGCCGCACGGTACGAGTTCGACATCTGCGCTACCAACCGTTGCCAGGTGTACCGGGGTGTGCAGTACGTTGAGGGTGACCACGGCGACCGGTGGCGTTTTGCGGTCCGGTCGACGCGCAATCAGCTGGTGCTGTACAACGGGAGACCGATCGAGGCCGTGTACGGCTCGATGGTCGGGAGCCGGTCACGTTCAAACCAGGATGTGTGGGCGTCTTCGCCCGTGCCGTACCTCCAGGCGGTGGATTCGCCCGAGGTCGGTCGTGCACCGTACGCGCGGTGGACGGTCGAGCTCGGAGCGGAACAATTCGTCCAGATCCTGCGTGCAGACGGCCTCGACGTCGGAGGGGCCCTCAACGGACTCGTCGTCGACGACCCTGTCGAGGGAGAGGGGAGAACGACGATCACCGTGGCGACGGAAGGGGGTACGGACAGCATCCTTGCACCAGCCCTGAAGGGTACGTTCAACCGCCACGGCGACGAGTTGTACCCCGGTGCGCTCCCGGCTCGGAGGGCGGACGGGGGTCGCCTCCCTGAGTCCCTCCTGTCGTATACGTTCGACATCGAGCACGTATCCGTCCCCCACCGCGGAATCGACCTCGTGCTTCCTGCGGAGGACCGCATCGATCGCGACCAGGTCGTGATCAGCGGAGAGGGATGGGGGCACGGTGTCGGCATGAGCCAGTGGGGCGCCCGGATCATGGCGGACGACGGCGCAACACACACCGAGATCCTCGGTCACTACTACACCGGCACCGAGACCGTTCGGTCCGACGGTCTCGTTCCGGACGAGGTGATCGTCGGTCTCGATTGGGAGAGGTTCGAGTACGAGGTGACCGTCGACGGTACGGCGGTCCTCCGCGTGAACGGTGTCCCCGCAGCCGCGGTCACCGAAGGCAAATGGATCGTCAGGATGTCGCGTTCGGGAATCGTCGTCTTCCCACTCGACGGCCCGCACCCGTTCGGGCCGTTGACCGACCGCCCATGGCCGCGTTGACGGCGCTCATCCATACGGAACATTTACCACTACCGCCGGGTTGGTAACGTGGTGAGCGGCGTCAGGTACCATCCCGCAACAGGAGCGAGACGATGAACATCGAGGGCAGCATCATCGAGATCGCCTCGCCATCGGACAAACCGAAGGACGGGGAATCGAGCATCGATCGCGGCGCGCTCGAAGCGACGCTCGAATACATCCGACCCGCCCTCCAGGCCGATGGTGGGGACATGATCCTGCTCGGAACGAACGGTGGGACGGTCAACCTCCAACTCGTGGGCGCATGCGGCGGGTGTCCCATCTCGGAGACCACGGTGACCGCGGGCATCGAACGCATCCTCAAGGACAGGGTTCCCGGTGTGACCGAGGTCATCGCAACCGGTTGATGGGAACGTCGACGAAACGGGAGACTGCCCCGTCGGGACGCCACCCGTCTATCGTCCTCCCCGTGGACGCCGCCGACCTGCTCGCAGCCGCCCTTGGCGGAGATACGCGTAGCATCGCCCGCATCGTGACCCACGTCGAGAACCGCACGACCATCGGCCGACACCTCTTCACATCCTTGTATCGGGCCTCCGGTTCGGCGGTGACAACCGGTATCACGGGAGCACCCGGAGCAGGCAAGTCGACGCTCGTGGCCAATCTCATACCGAAGCTCGTCGATGAGTCGGGTCGGCTCGCTGTCGTCGCGGTGGATCCATCGAGCCCGTTCACAGGTGGTGCGATCCTCGGTGACCGCATACGCATGGCCGAGCACGCGGGCGACGACCGTGTGTTCATCAGATCGGTCGCCAACAGGGGCGCGCTCGGGGGAATCTCGGACTCCACCCCCTCCATCGTGTCGGCACTCGACGGCCTCGGTTTCGGCGAGATCCTCATCGAGACAGTGGGAGTCGGTCAGTCAGAGGTGGAGATCGCTTCGACCGCAGATACGACCGTCGTGGTCGTGAGTCCCGGATGGGGTGATGCCGTGCAGGCGAGCAAGGCCGGGTTCCTCGAGATCGCGGACGTGCTCGTCGTCAACAAGGCAGATCGTCCGGACGCAGATCAGACGGTCCATGACCTGTCCACGATGCTTCAGACTGGACCGCAGCTCGCATGGATGCCTCCGATCGTCACCACGATCGCGACCGACGACAACGGTACGAACGATCTGGTCGATGCGATCCGGCGACACCGTCGACATCTCGCCGAGTCCGGTGAGCTGGAGGTACGACGCCGCAAGCGCGCCGCCCGCGAGGTCGCTGCGGCCATCCGCCGCCAGATCCTCGGCGACCTCCACACCGAGTCCGACTCCGGGATGCTGGCGAGGGTCTTCGCCCGGGAGATCGATCCATGGACCGCAGCAGACGACGTCCTCGGCCAGCCATGAACGACAGCCCATGAAGGACCAGCACCGGGATCCGGGTGACCGGGTAGCCTCGGTGTCGAGCAGCCTCGACCGAAACTTGGAGGAGACCGCGTGGAACTCGTCGAGTACCGAACCGATGGCGCCGTCGCCGTCATCACCTTGAATCGCCCGCCGGTGAATGCACTCAACCAGGCCCTGATCGCAGACATCGATCATGCGATCGGGCTTGCCGAGGATCCGAGGATCCGCGCTGTCGTGATCACGGGATCGCCGCACTTCGCGGCGGGCGCCGACATCACGGGCTTCCAGGAGGCGTTCGACTCGGGTGCAAAGGAACGCGCAGCGTCGGGTTTGTCCGAGGCTGCACTGAGACTCGAGAATCTGCCGAAGCCGACCATCGCGGCGATTCGTGGCTTTGCCCTCGGCGGTGGCCTCGAACTCGCCATGGGAGCCGATTTCCGCTACCTCGCCGAGGGGGCGAAGGTCGGCCAACCGGAGATCCTGCTTGGCATCATCCCCGGAGCCGGTGGCACGCAACGGCTCGCCCGTCTGGTGGGCCCACAGCGGTGCAAGGAGCTGTGCCTCACCGGACGACATGTCACGGCATCCGAAGCGGCGACGATGGGTATCGCCGATCGCGTCGTCGCCGATGAGGAGTTGATGGATGCCGCGATGGAGGACGCCCAGCGGTTCGCTGCGGGACCGACCATCGCCTACGGAGCGGTCAAGCGGGCCGTCGACCGCGGTTTCGATCGCACACTCGAGGAGGGGCTCGCCATCGAGGCTGAGCAGTTCGCCAAGGTGTTCACCACGAACGATGCCCGGATCGGGGTTCGTGCGTTCATCGACAAGCAGAAGCCCGAATTCACGGGCTCGTGACGAGCGGTTCGGGCACGCCGAACATCGATCACCGGGATAGCCTTCCCGTCCATGGCTGCCGCACTCCCCATCTGGACCCTTCGCGTCGCCGTCGGCGTTCTTGCCGTGGTCGCCGTGGCCTGGGTGGTGGGATCGTGGTTCCATGCAAATGCGATTCGTGCCGAGTTCCTCATCCCGTCGAGCCACATCGTCAGTCCTGAGTTCGAGGTCCTGGCGAATGAGGCAGGGCGCGTCGTTCTTCCCAGGGCGCCGGAGACCGTTCGTGAGGGAGTGTGGGGGATGCTCGGGGCCGATGCGTACGCACAGGTGTCGACGATCGTGAGGATCACGGATGACACCGTGGAGCGTGGGGTCCGCATGCTCGAGGGAGAGGTGGCGGCTGGCGACATGGTCACGATGGACATCGATGCGTTCACCGGTGACCCAATGACCTCGCACAGCATCGGATTCGAGGAGCTTGTCATCCCCGCCGACATCGGCCCGCATACCGGTTGGTTCGTCGACGGCAGGAGATCCACCTGGATCCTGTTCGTCCACGGACGTGGGGACGAGCGGCTCCCTGAGTCGCTTCGCATCATTCCCAGCCTGGTCGAGGACGGGTATCCCGTCATGGTCATCGCGTACCGCAACGACGTGGGGGCAACGGCCAGCGACGGAGGCATGCGATTGTGGGGGCTCGAGGAGTGGATGGATGTCGATGCCGCGGTCGCCCTCGGGCAGCGGCGGGGGGCACGGGACTTCGTCGTCGTCGGCTCCGGCTTCGGGGCGAGCATCGTGTCGATGTTCCTCCACGAATCGGATCAGATAGCCGCCGTGCGCGGCGTCATCTACGACTCTCCCGTCATCGACCTCGAGGAGGTCGTGAAGACATGGTCGGCGGACTCCGGAACGCCACGAGCCTTTGGATGGCTCGGGCGACGTCTGGCGACCATTCGGTTCGGCGTCGATTGGCGGGATCTCGACCAGACACGGCGCGTCGACGAGTTCGACGTGCCCATGCTCATCATGGTCGGAGGTGGCGACACGGTCAGCGACCCCGACGTGACAAGGGCCTTTGCCGATGCCATGGGCGATCGTGCGGACTTCTCACGATTCGAGCAGGGGGGCCACACGGATCTCTGGAACATCGACCAGATCCGATACGAGTCGACCGTGCGAAACTGGCTTCTCGACCTGATAGGGACGGAGTGACGATGCCGGATCGAGCAGCCGGGAGTGGCCTGTACCTGGACCACGCCGCGACGACGCCCATGCGGCCCGAGGCAAGAGCGGCCGTCACGACGGCGTGGACGTCCTCGTTCGGGAATGCCTCCGGCACCCATGCCGCCGCACGAAGGGCGAAGAACGCCCTCGAGGACGCCCGCGAGCGGGCTTCGGCGATCCTCGGCACCGAGCGGCCGCACGACATCGTGTTCACGTCGGGCGGGACGGAATCGGACAATCTCGCCGTGGTGGGTGCCGCTGCCACGAGCGGTCGCCGACGCATCGTCGTGTCCGCGATCGAGCACAAGGCCGTCGGCGAGGCGGCGCACGCACTCGAGCGGCACGGGTACACCGTGAGCGAAGCGCGCTGTGGCCATGACGGCATCGTCACTGCGGAACACGTCGAGGCCGTCGTCGATCCCGACACGGCGGTCGTTTCGGTGATGGCGGCGAACAACGAGATAGGGACGCTCCAACCCATCCCTGAGCTCGTTGCGGTGGTGAGGGAGCGAGCACCCGGAGCCGTCTTCCACACCGACGCCGTGCAGGCCTTCGTCGGTTCGCCGACCTCCCTCGCCGGCTCCGGGGTGGACCTCCTCAGCCTGTCGGCACACAAGTTCGGGGGCCCGACCGGTGTCGGGCTCCTCGCCTTCGGTCCGGGTGTGCGCGTCGACCCGATCGTCCATGGCGGCGGCCAGGAAGCCGGCCGACGGGCAGGTACGTCCAATGTTGCGGGGATCCTCGGCATGGTCGCTGCGATGGAGGCTGTCGAGCGCGAGCGAGCACACTTCGATACGGTCGTCGGCGCCGAACGTGACGCATTCGAGGCGACGCTCGAGCGGTTCGTACCGGGACTCGTCGTGAACGGGGCAGGGTCTTCCCGGATACCCCACTTCTCCCATGTGCGGTTCCTGGGCCTCCGCGCGGAGACGGTCCTCATCAGGCTCGACCAGGCGGGCGTGTTCGCCGCGGCGGGGTCGGCGTGCCAGTCCGGTGCGGTCGAGCCGAGTCACGTCCTCACCGCCATGGGGATGACGCCCGAGGAGGCGGCGACTTGCGTTCGCTTCACGTTCGGGTGGGACGCCGAGCCGGGTCAGGGCGAGCGGGCCGCCCGCGCCGTTGCCGCCGTCATCGACAGCCTGGGATTTTCATGAGGGCGCTCGTTGCGATGTCGGGGGGCGTCGACAGTTCGGTTGCTGCCGCACTGATGCTCGATGCGGGCTACGAGGTCGTCGGTGTCACGCTCAAGCAGTGGGAGGGCGCTGACGGGCAGATGCCGGTGGCTGGTTGCTGCACGCTGTCGGATGCCGAAGATGCGCGACGCGTCGCAGCCCAGCTCGGCATTCCGTATTACGTCCTCGACTATGTGGACGAGTTCACCGAGGCGGTGGTCGAGCCGTTTGCCAGGGACTATCTCGACGGGTTGACACCGAACCCGTGCATCGAGTGCAATCGCAAGGTTCGATTCCGCGCCTTGCTCGATCGCACAGACGAACTCGGCTGTGACGTGCTCGTCACGGGGCACCACGCTCGGATCGAGGAGCACGAAGGGATCCACCGCCTCCGCATGGCGGTCGACGGCACCAAGGACCAGTCGTATGTGCTCCACATGCTCGACCAGGGGGCGCTCGCGCGTGTCAGGCTCCCTGTGGGGGAGATGACGAAGAGCGATGTCCGCCAGCGTGCGAAGGATCTCGGGCTGAGGACGGCGTCCAAGCCCGACTCCCAGGACATCTGCTTCGTGACGTCGGGTGACTACCGGGATTTCCTGCGGGGCCACGTCGAAGGGGTGTCCGATCCTGGCGATGTCGTCGACACGGACGGGACCGTGGTCGGCCGCCACGATGGGACGGCGTCGTTCACGATCGGTCAGAGGAAGGGCCTCGGCGTCTCCCTCGGCGATGTCAGGTACGTCGTGGACATCGAGCCGCGCCAACAGCGCATCACGATCGGACGGTACGAGGACCTCCTGACGGAGGGTTGCATCGTGGGGGGAATGGCCTTCACCCACGAGCCGATCTCCGACGGGGATGAGGTCATGGTCAAGGTCAGGTACCGCGGCGATCCCGTAGCGGCGATGGTCACCCGTGAGGAAGATCGTTGGATCTTCCGATTCTCCGAACGCCAGCCGCGCCCCGCGCCGGGCCAGACCCTCGTCGCGTACGACGGCGAGTACGTCCTCGGAGGAGGGACGATCCTGACGGACCGGTTTTCTGACATGGCCGTCCGGTAGCGTGCGGGCCGAGGAGGTTGGATGTCGGACATCGCGACACGGTACAGAGAGCTGCTCGCGGAGCTGAACGAGCACAACTACCGCTACCACGTTCTCGATGCCCCGATCATCGATGACAACGCCTACGACCTGCTCTACAAGGAGCTCACGGTCATCGAGAGGGAGCACCCTGAAGTCGTCTCCTCGGCGTCGCCGACGAGGCGTGTCGGGGATGAGCCTATCGGGTCCTTCGCCGAGGTCACGCATCGACTGCGGATGTTCTCGCTCGACAATGCGATGGCCGTCGATGAGCTCGATGCGTGGCACACCCGGTTGGCCTCGGCACTTGGTCGTGAACCGTCCGGATTCGTATGTGAGTTGAAGATCGATGGTCTCGCCGTGTCGATCACGTACGAGAACGGCGTTCTCGTACGCGCAGCAACCCGTGGTGACGGTGTGGTCGGTGAGGACGTCACCGCCAACGTCCGGACGATCCGTTCCGTTCCCCTCCAACTCAGGGACGGTGCGCCACCGATCATGGAGGTTCGCGGCGAGATCTACCTCCCGGTGTCGGAGTTCGCCGCCCTGAACGAGCGCCAGGCCGAGGCTGGGGAGCGGCCGTACATCAACCCGCGCAACACGGCGGCTGGGTCGGTGAGGCAGAAGGACCCGGCAAAGACGGCTCAACGAAACCTCGCCGTGTGGATCTACCAACTCGGATACATCGAGGGCGGTCCTGCGCTGGTGTCCCACAGCGAGCAGATGCAGTGGCTCTCCGACCTCGGGCTGAGGGTCAACCCTGCCAACGCCACGGTCACCGACTACGAGGGAGTCGTGCGGTACATCGAGGAGGCCACCGCGCACAGGCACGACCGGGACTACGAGACGGACGGGATCGTCGTCAAGGTCGATCGGCTCGCTGAACCCCTCGTCGCAGACCGCACGGAATCGGATCTCA
>CAZYGP010000054.1:10190-10646 GCA_964647265.1 uncultured Acidimicrobiaceae bacterium
GAGGTCGGGTTCACCGCCCGATCGCCGCGGTGGGCGATCGCGTACAAGCTGCCCCCCGAGGAGAAGGCGACCCTGCTCCACGAGATCCGGATCAACGTCGGGCGAACGGGGGCCGTCACGCCCTACGCGGTGATGGAACCCGTGTTCGTCGGTGGGGTGACCGTCACGAACGCCACGCTCCACAACGAGGGCGAGGTGCAGCGCAAGGACGTGAGGCCCGGGGACACCGTTGTCGTGCGAAGGGCGGGCGACGTCATACCCGAAGTGCTCGGACCCGTGATCGAACTGCGCCCGAAGGGCACGAAGCCGTGGACCATGCCGAAGAACTGCCCGTTCTGCGGGAACCCGATCGTCCTGCCCGAGGGTCAGGCGAAGGCGAAGTGCACCGGTGGATACGAGTGCCCGAGCAGGCTGCGGGAGTACCTCGCCCACTTCGTGTCCCGCGGAGCCATGGAC
>CAZYGP010000055.1:0-10525 GCA_964647265.1 uncultured Acidimicrobiaceae bacterium
GGAGGCCGATGGACTGCGCGGAAGGCTTGCGGAGATCGAGCGTGATGCCGAACTCTCCGAGGAGCTTCGCGAACTCGTGGCACAGCGGGACCAGGAGCTCTCCGATCTGCGGGCGCAGGTCGAACGGACGGCGCAGCTCGAGGGGGAGCTCGCAGAGCGTGATGGGATCATCACGACCCTTCGCGAGGACGCAGCGGAGCTCGAGGGATCGCGGGACGAGGTCGCCGATCGGGACGCTCGGATCACGGAACTCGTGGCTGCGATTGCCGTGCTCGAGGAGACGGCATCCGATGACGAGGGGTCATCAGCCCGGGTTGCAGAGCTCGCCGGTCGGGTCGAGACGCTCGAAGCGCGAGAGGCAGAGTTGCTAGACCAGATCGCGACACTCACCGCGGAAGCGTCGAGGGTAGATGCAGAGAGGGCTTCGTTGGAAGCACGGGATGCGCGTCTCGAGGCAGAGTACGAGGTCCTCGCCGAGCGTGAGGCTGCCCTCGAACGCAGGATGGCACTGCTCGAACAGGGTCGCGCGACAGCTGGATCCGGGGACGCCGTGGGGTCCGTGCCTGACCACCACGAGGGGCCAGGCGGCCAACGGGAAGCCGATCATGGGCAGGAAGCGGCACCATCGAACGACGACGGTCTGTCACTGTCCGAGCGAGTCGCGGCAGCCGACTCAGCAGGCGGATCCGGGGATTCCCTCGACGCGATCCGCACCGCAGCGATGCATGCGCTCGAGGAAGCCCGCTCGATCAAGCAGCGGTCGTTCGTCGAGACCCACGTACCACGCGAGAACGAGGAGCCCTCGACCGTCGAGGAACCGGTCGTCGAGGACGCTGTGGTGACCGATCCCGGAACCGATCCCGTGGATGGAGATGAGGTCCTTGATCCCCGCCCCGTCGTGCACATGGACTACTCACCGGCCGTCGCAGCACCTCCGCGAGATGGCGTCGAGGACGACGAGGATTCCCGCAGTTCGGAGGAACCGACGAGGATCGAGAGCCGATACAGTCGGAACTCGGCGAAGCTGCCGCGGATCGGTGTCGATCCGACCAACAGCACGAGTACGATCGCCAACCTGCGCAAGCAGATGACATCGGACACCTGAGTCGTCGGACGCGCGGTCCTCGTTGGGTGCACCGGCGCTGTCAGCGACCGGTGATCCAGCCCGGCTCCGGTTCGCCGAACCTGTCGAGCAGGTAGTCGCGTGAGGCCTCGACCGCCCGACGAGGCCCGTCGAGCGACGCTTTCAGCTTGAAGTCCTCCTTGAGCACCTTGCCGTCGATGAGAACCGTCCTGACGTTGGAGATGTCCGCCGCGCATACGACCGCACCAACCGGATCGATGATGGGGGCCATGTTCACGGCGGACCCGTCGAGGATGACGACGTCCGCCTTCTTTCCCGGAGTGAGCGACCCGGTCCGATCGGCGATACCGGCCACCTCGGCTCCGCCGATGGTCGCCCAGGTCAGTGCCTGGCGTGACGTGATGAGACCGGGCGACGGCTCCAGACCGTCGAGATCGTCGTCCCAGGCCGTCTGGTGCTTGCGCCCGCGTTCGGACCCGAACACCGCGTGCATCTGCGTGAACTGGTCGGCAGACGCGGTGGTGGCGACGTCCGAGGAGAGACCCAACGGCACCCCGTAGTCGACTGCGGTGGTCGCTGGCGCCCATCCGTGGCCCATCTGGATCTCGATCTGCGGGGCGAGGCTGACGTTCCCGCCAGAATCGGCGACGAGCTGCCATTCCTCGTCGGAGAGGTGCGAGGCGTGGACGTAGGTCGTTCCCGGGTAGAGGAGACCCATGTCGCGCAGCGTGGTGACTTGGCCCTTGGTGTATCCGAAGCGGTCCATGGCGACGTGCACGGTGATGTTGATGTCGAGTTCCTTGGCGAGTTCCCAGTCGTGACGGACGACGTCGGGCTTGCAGAATCCGGGGCCCCGGGTCGCCAGGCCCATCGTGATCAGACCTTCGTCCGAGCTGAAGTACTGCGTTCTCAGGCGCCGAGCCTCGTCGCCGTCGGAGGTCAACACGCTCCCGGTGTAATCGGGACCGAACCACCAGTCGACGAGGGACGTGTTGGGAAAGCCGTATGCGAAGACCGATCTGATGCCTGTGTCCTGGAGGGCGCGCACCGAGGCATCGGCGTGATCCGGTGTGTTCATGATGTGGGCCCAGTCGACGAGTGTCGTGATGCCTGCGTTGATGCACTCGAGTGCGCCCCACTGCGTCGCCGAGTGGACATCCTCCGGCCGGTAATGGGGGGCGAACTTGTCCAGGATGGCGCTGAAGTAGGTGATGAGCGCGAGGTCGGGGGCGCTGGTTCGGATGCATGTCTCCCAGGTGTGGCGATGGGTGTCGACGAACCCGGGAATGACGATGTCGCCGGCAGCGTCGATGACGCGGGCATCATCGGCCGACAGATCCGGGCCGATCGCTGCGATCGTGCCATCCTCGATGAGGACGTCCGCGTTGGGTAGCTCACCCAGGGCAGGATCCTGGGTCAGCACGATTCCACCGCGGATGAGAATTCGGTCGGTCACGATCGGGCCTCCCATTGTGGCGCAGTTGTACCGGGTGATGAGGGGGCCCAGTGAGCGATCCGTCCGTCGGATGCGCGTCCCGACGCCATCCCGCTCGGCGATCATACTCATGCGCGACGTGGCGGGTCGCTCAGCGTTTCGTGCGATGTGAGGTGGTGACGGCCTCCGCCTGGTCCGGTGGGAGACGCTTCACCACCTCGCGCACTGTCACTCCCGAGGCCCTCGCCGCACGCGGGAGTATCCACCGGTAGACCATGTCCGGCCGCTTGCGAGCGGTGTCACGGAGGATCCAGCCGATCGCCTTACGGATGAAGAACTCCTTCTCCTCGAGCATCTCGTCGGCGTATCGGGTGAACCGGTCGAAATCACCGCCACCAGCCCGCAACGCGAGGAGATGGGCGAGGAGTGCGGAACGGCGCATCCAGAAGTCGTCGTCACTTGCCCAGCGATCGAGGATCGTGTCAGCCTCAGGGTGACGCTCGAGTAACGGACCGGCAACCGAGGCGGCCAGTTCGTCGACGAGCGCCCACGTCCTCGCTTCGCGCAGCAGTCGCTCCACGAGGTCGATGTCCTGCGGCTGCAGCAGATCGAGACGGAGTTCGAGGAGACGCACCGCTGCCGCCCGCCGTTCGTGGACGGGCGCCGACCACAGCTCCTCGACGAGGGCTACGAGGGTGTCATGGCTGACGTCATCGAGGCCACCCAGCCACGACTTCACGATCCGGGTCGTGGCGGGCACCGTGACACCGTAGAACTCGAGATCGCTCTTGAGGTATCGCTTCTCGTTCAGCGCCCGCTCCTCGATGCCTGCCGCCTGCAACAGGCGGTCGAGGTCGGCGACGGCACGGGTGTTGGCCATGACCGATTGTCCCATCTTCTCGACCCATCCATCGCCCGAGTGCACCGACGCGGGGACCGAGTGCACCTAGGTTGTGGAGATGCCCGAGATCATCGTCACGAGGGTTCCGCCGGGTTCCGCCGTCGATCGGATGTCCGACGTTGCAGAGACGTGGACGTGGAGGGAGGATCGTCCGATCGACCCGCTCGTGCTCCGCGATGTGATCGTCGAGGCGCGCGGCCTGTACTGCATGCTCACCGATCGGATCGATGCCGAACTCCTCGACAGGGCCAGGAACCTCGTCGTGGTGTCGACGATGGCGGTCGGTGTCGACAACATCGATGTGGACGCGTGTCGCGAGCGGGGGATAGCGATCGGGCACACCCCTGACGTCCTCACCGACTCGACGGCTGACATGGCGTGGGCGCTCATGATGGCGTCGTCGCGTCGGCTCCGCGAGGGCATCGGGCACGTGACATCGGGAGCGTGGGGTGAATGGCGGCCCGATGTCCTTCTCGGTCACGACATCTCGCGTACGACGCTCGGAGTCGTGGGCATGGGGAGGATCGGGCGTGCCGTCGCAGCCCGCGCCCGGGGATTCGACATGGACGTCGTGTATACCGCCAGAAGCGATCACGACGTCGATGCGGTCAGGCTCGATCTCAGCGAGCTGCTCGCTCGATCCGACCACGTCGTGATCGCGGTCCCACTCACCGACGAGACCCACCACCTCATCGGAGCGGAGGAACTCGCAGTGATGAAACCGACAGCGAACCTCGTGAATATCGCCCGAGGCCCCATCATCGACACCGACGCCCTCGTCCACGCCCTCCGCTCGGGCGTGATCCGATGCGCGGGCCTCGATGTGACCGATCCCGAGCCGATTCCGCCCGACCATCCCCTCGTCGGGCTGGCGAACTGCCTCATCGTCCCGCACGTCGGGTCGGCGACGCACCGTACGCGAGTCGCCATGGCGGATCTCGCTGCCGACAACCTGATCGCCGGGATCACCGGACAAACCCTCCCCGCACCATACGGACGGGGAATGGCGTCGGCTTCAGGTGAAGGCGGGGAGTGAGCTCTCCTCCGAACAGACCGCTTCGATGGCGTCGGGATCGACGGGGACCAGGCTGGTCAGGTTCTCGTGGCCGTCGTCCGTGATGAGGATGTCGTCCTCGATCCTCACTCCGATCCCCAGGAACTCCTCCGGGACGGCGTGATCGAAACGTCCCGCCTCGTCCATGGCGCGCTCGCGTGCAGCCTTCGCCTCGGCGGACCCGAGCTCGAAAGTGGCCCGAAGCACTTCATCGGGGTCGTAGAGCGCATGTGACAACGCGACCGTCGCCTTGTCCCTCGAGACATAGATGCCGGGCTCGACCGTGAAGGCCATACGCGGTGCGAGGGGTCGTCCAACACCCGCGATGCGATAGGCGCCGGCGTCGTGAACGTCGCTTCCGAGCCAGTGGCCGGTCCCATGGAAGAAGAACTGGCGGTACCAACCCTTCGCCACCGCCTGGTCGACCGGGCCAGGGAGGAGGCCGAGGTCCACCATGCCCTCGCTGAGGGTCTCGACCGCCATCCGGTGCATGTCCGTGAAAGGAAGTCCCGGACGGCACAGTGCGATGGCGTTGTTCATGGCGGCCAGCACGACGTCGTACACCGCCCGCTGGGCAGCCGTGAAGGCGCCGTCGACGGGAAAGGTCCGAGTGATGTCCGCCGTGAGGTGGCGGTACTCGGCTCCGGCGTCGACCAGGAGGAGGTCCCCGGATGCCAGCGGCCTGTCGTTCTCGACGTAGTGGAGGATCACGGCGTTGTCGCCCCCGGCGACGATCGACCCGTATCCGATTCGCTCCGCGTCATGCGCGGCGAACACATACTCGATGACACCCTGGACCTGTCGTTCGGTCCGTCCCGGCGCCGCGAACCGCATCGCCTCGATGTGGGCGATCGCGCTGATGCGGCACGCCTCGCGAAGGGCATCGATTTCGTCGTCGGACTTGATCAGGCGCATCTCGGACAGCAGGGATCGAATGTCGACGATGTGATCGGGCCATGCCGAACCGAGTCGCTCACCGGCATCCCGTGCCGTGGAAATGGCGCCCAGGACGGTCGAATCCAGGGTCCCTCCGAGAACGTACCCGACCGACTGGACGCCGATGAGGCGTCGCTTCAGCCATTGCCCCAGGTCCGCGATGTCGTGCGACTCGTCGGCGCCGTGGCGCGCGAGTGCTCCCTCGGTTCCTGCGCGTAGGCCGTTCCACGCCTCCATCTCGGGATCCCGTGGACGCACGAACAGGGTGTACGGCGAGTCCGAGCGCGGGTCGAACACGGCGACGGCGTCCGGTTCGGTGAACCCCGTCAGGAAGAAGAAGTCGGAGTCCTGGCGAAACGCATGGCCGACATCGTCATTGCGTGTCTGCTCGCGCCCGGCCGGCACGATGGCGATCGTTTCCCCGAGCCGATCGAGGAACTGGCTGCGTCGGGATGTGAATCGGTCCTGTGTCATGGGCGGCAGCGTACCGGCCCGTGCGGCGATCGAGCCACACGGGCTCCAGCGTCCGACGCGGTGGGATCGCGCGGTGTGGCAACATGCCCCGAACAGAGGAGGATGTGGGTGACCGTCGGATCGCTCGAGTTGTCGTTGTTCGTCCTCTTGATCATCGTCGTGTTCGGTCCCATCGTGTCCGAGCGCTTCGGAATTCCCGCGATCGTCGGGTTGATCTTCGGCGGCGTGATCTTCGGTCCGTTCGTGATCGGGTGGCTCGAACAGGGCGGTGTGGTGTCGAACCTCGGCGCCATCGGCATCCTGTACCTCATGTTCCTCGCAGGGTTGGCGTTCAACATGCGCGCCTTCCTCGAGAACCGCAACAGCGCGATCGCTTACGGGTTGCTCGGATTCATCCTCCCGTTCGGCCTGAGCATGATGGTCATGCTCGCGCTGTCCGAGATCAGCGTCCTCGGCGCAGCCCTCATCGGCGCGATGTGGGCCTCGAACACCCTCGTCGCGTACCCGGATGTCAAGGCCGCCGGCTTGGCCAACAACCGCGGTGTGAGCGCTGCCGTATCGGCAGGTGTCGTGGCCGACCTCCTGTCACTGACGGTCCTCGCCTTCGCCACTGCGACGGCAGTCATCGACCTCGAGCCTGAGCTCTTCGATATCAGCGGCGAGGCGATCGACCTCGTCGGGTCCGTCACGATCCAGCCGACCAACCCCGACCCCCTCCTCCCGCTGTGGATCGCGCTGCCTCTGCTCGCTGTCTTCTGCTTCTGGATCCTGCCGAAGGCGACCAATTGGTTCTTCGTGAACGTCGGACGCAGCCGGATGCAGCGTTTCGTCTTCGCCCTGGCCGGAATGGCGGCAGGTGCCACGGTTGCAACCCTCGGAGGCATCGAGGGGCTGATCGGCGCCTTCCTCGCGGGACTCGGCATGAATCGCCTCGTCCCTGCGAACGGGTCCCTCATGGACCGCCTCGACTTCGTCGGTGCGGCGATCTTCGTCCCCGCGTTCATCGTATCGATCGGCCTCAACATCGATCCCGCCGTGCTCTTCGACGTCGAAACGCTGCTCCTCGGCGCGCTCTTCACCGTGTTCGTGGTCGTCGGCAAGACGGCTGCGGCGGTGATCACGGGCCTCGGGTTCCGTTACAGCTGGGATGAGATCGGGATCATGTCGACGTTGAGCTTCGGCCAGGCGGCGTCCACCCTTGCGATCGCCCAGGTCGGCCTCTCCCTGGGCATGTTCGACCAGCTCGTGGTGAATGCGGCCGTCCTTGCGATCGTTGCGACCGCCCTCATCACCTCCTTCGGAACCCGCTTCTTCATCGAAAGGGTCCCGAGGCCGGCGTCACCTGAGACGGTCGTCGGGGAGCACGTGCTCGTCGACGTTCGCGACAACGGTTCTGCGAGCGAGGTGTTCCTTGCCCTCGCGGCCGGGATCGCACGTCCTGACAACGGCCTGGTCATCCCCTACTCGGTGACGGAGCGTGGAGGCATGGAGGCGGCAAGGGCGATGGTCGACCGTGCGACGGCCGCAGCGTCAGCCCAGGGACTCGACTCGGAAGGGGTCGTTCGCGTCGACGACTCGTTCACGGACGCGACAGTCAACCTGATCGAGGAGATCGGTGCTTCGCTCGTCATGCTGTCGTGGTCGGGCCCCAGATTCGCCGCCGATTATGTCCTCGGCAATGACATCGACAAGGTCGGGGAGCTCTCCCCGGTCCCCACGATGGCCGTTCGCGTCCTTCGCCCCTGGCGTCGGATCGTCGTCGCCCTCGGAGACGTGTCGGCTGATTGGCGGAAGGACGATGCACGACTCGTCCTCTCCGCGGTTCGGCGGCTCCGCAGGACGACCCCGGTTCCGCTCGTCGTGTTCACCGGAAACCCCGAGCTGTTGGCCGGGAGGGTGGGCGACGAGGAGTTCGTCGAGGTCGTGTCGGATTCCTCCCAGAGGCGTTCACTGATCGACCGCCTCGAGCGGGACGACCTGCTGATCGCGGCGGCGTACGTCCTGCACGACCTTCCACCCATGTCGTCATGGCGGATGGCGCGCTCGCTCCAGGACCTGAACGTCGCCGTCGTGG
This sequence comes from uncultured Acidimicrobiaceae bacterium, assembly GCA_964647265.1. GTDB lineage: Bacteria > Actinomycetota > Acidimicrobiia > Spongiisociales > UBA5794 > SZUA-442. The sequence goes on from CAZYGP010000055.1 coordinate 7,959, forward strand.
CAGGCCCCCACCGTCTCACCGTGTCACGAACCCCACCGCCCAGCCTGCTCGGAACGACCAACGCGTAGCCGGGTGAAGGTCAGGGGGCCGCCGTTCCCATGGGCCGGATTCTGCCACCTCTGGGCTGCTCCGGAAGGGACGAACGGCGAGGATACCCCTTGTAGGCGACTGACCGTTCTGTGTATTCTTGTCGAGCGTCTCGACGAAGGCGCACGAAAGGGGATGCACATGTTCAGACGTCTGACGCTGGTTGGTCTCACCGCGGTGCTGCTCGTTGTACCAGCCGCCCCGGCAGGGGCTGATGACGGAGTCGGTGATCCGGTGATTGCTCCGGGCTTCTTGCTGGCCGTGGAGGTCGTGCAGTCGAACTCCGACTTCACCAACAGGATCTACCTGGAGCGACCCTTTGGCTCACGGTTCCTCGCGACCGACAACAATTGGGGAGCGGTTCGTCCGTTCGTGGCCGCCCCGGGAAGCGAGACCACCTTCAGAATCGATGTGTTCGACGGTGCCGTCTTCACGGGCGAATCTTTCGCCACAGGGTCGAACAACGCTCGGGTCACCGAGCCAACGCCGGGCTGCATCCTGGTCGAGTTCGAGGACAAGCCCCAGAGCGCGTGGGGCGAGGATGGCGAACCCAACTATGTCGATGCCCGGTTCTTCGTGCGAAAGCTCTTCGCCCCGAAGTGCGGACCATCACCAGCCCCGTAGGAGTCGACACAGCGATGGGTTGAACGATCGGGTTCAACCCATCGCTGGCTCCCCGGTCGCCGGATCGGTTCCTGCGGATCGCCCGGCTGGACAGGCGCCTGGGCGGGCGGCTTGGCGCGCAGGGTCAGGGTTCGGGCGGGTCTGTGGAGATGGGTCTGTGTCTCGGTTGTCGGCCCTCGTGCGTTGCCGTGTGGTGGCGTCGGCACAGGAGGGTCATGTTCTGGAGGCTGGTGTCGCCTCCGTCTGCCCAGTGTTTGATGTGGTGGGCGTCACACCATCCGGGGGGCGCGTCGCATCCGGTCCAGGTGCAGCCGTTGTCCCTGTGGTCGAGGGCTCGCCGGATCGCCGGGGTGACGGTGCGTACGGTGCGTCCGACGTCGAGCGGTTGGCTGTCGGCATCGGCGACGATGCGGGTGATGTCGGCGTCGCACAGGAGGCGCCGCATCGCCTCGAATGGTATGCGTGTCCCGTCGATGGTTGGTGACCGGTCTGTGGCCGCGATGAGGGTGTCGTGGTCGACGGTGATCGTGACGTGCGGTTTCGTTCCACCGGATGTGGCGACGGTGGTGTTGTGGTCCAGCCAGAACCTGTAGATGTCCACGGCGGCGTCGACCATGCGTTGTGGGCGGGTGCGGTGGTCGGCGGGATCGAGGTTCGCTCGGTCTGCGATGGAGCGCAGAGCCGTGTCGACGATGTGTCCCGACTCAGGGTCCAGCAGGCCTTCCTGGTGCCACATGCCCTCGAACGTCTGGCTCATCCTGAGGCGTCGACGCCTGACCCGATCCGCCGCCTCGGCTACGACGTCACTTCCTTCGACCTGTTGACGCCAGTGACCGAGCGCCACTCGCAGATCCTTCTGGCCGAGGTAGGAGGCGATGTCGGCGAACACCTCCTCATGGAGAGCGAACTCGACGGGATAGTCTCGCTGTGCACTCGCCAATTGATGCACCGCCTCGGGTGGGATGTCGCCGTTGGAGCCGAGCTTGGCCACGTGCGGCATGGATGCAAGGGCCTTCGCCGTAGCCAACGTCCGGGACGCCGCCGCACCCGACATCCGACAGAACCGACGAAGCCACTGGCGGGTTGTCAACACGTACTCGCGTTCAGCGACCTTGCGACGGTCGTACTCGGCGACCGCGTGATGCAGCCACAACGACGTGAGGTTCCCGTGACGCTCCAACTCGAGCACGGCGTGCTCGACCTCGCTGTCGGACATCGAAGCGAACAGCGCCACAGGATCACGGGATACAGCCGAGTCGCTCGGATCACCTGACGGTATGAAGGCTCTACGGTCTTCCATGCATCGACACTACCGCCGTTGTATGGCACGGTTCCTCGGTGCCGGGCGGCGGTGATCGTGCTACCGGACGCTCATCACGAGTCCGGTCGAAGCCCGGATTTGAAACCTCTAGTCGATGAGGATCTCACCGACGATCTGCCCGTAGAACTCCTGCCCGGTCGGTCGAAATCCCATGTCGAGCCAGAAAGGTTCCGGACCGCCTTCTCCCGGTACCCAGAGGACCGTCGCCCGGCTTTTGCCCCTCGAACGGGCCTCGTCGAGCACCGCCTCAACGGCGGTTCGCCCGTAGCCACGACGTTGGTGCTCTGCACCGACATTCAGCCGCCACACTCCACAGCGAAAGAAGTCGAGTTCATTCTCCGGATCGAAGCTCCCCATGACGAAAGCGACCGCTTCATCTCCGTCGTAGACGACACGGGGCCACGCAATGCCAGGATTCGCATATGCCTCAGCCAAGGAGATCGCTACGGGAGCGACGAACTTCTCCTGCGCGGGCGAAACGCTGATACGGACTGCGTCCGCCACGGTTTCTGGCGTGACTTCCCGAATTCGCAGG
>CAZYGP010000056.1:0-10452 GCA_964647265.1 uncultured Acidimicrobiaceae bacterium
AAGATCTCGTAGAGGATGCGGTAATAGCCACGCCGCGCCGACCGGAGACCCTCGGGCTCACCAACGAGCGGCTTGCCGACCCGATACGGGTTCTCAGCGATCGGCCCAAAAATGGACTCCAGTGCAGCGTGCCGCACCTTGTCAGGGAGTCGGTTGAGATGGCCGAGACCCTCAGGTGTGATCTCGATCTCGTACACCCAGCAACCTCAAACGTGGTCCTGAAGACTCAGCCGCCTACCTTGCTCGGCGTCTCTGCGCGACCGTCGAAGCGACTCCATCAGATCGTCGTCTCTGAGGATGTCGAGGGTTTCCTCAAGGGACTCGAGGTCGTCGGGGCTCAACAGGACGAACGACGGTCGCCCATTGCGGGTAACCAGAATACGGTCGTGCTGACGCTCGACCCGATCGGCCAACTCCGACAGGCGGGCCTTGACTTCAGAGAACGGAAGCGTGTCACTCATGTCGTGCTGTGTAGGTCAGTATCTTGACCTACACAGGAAGTCGGTTGCGAATCGTTGCGGTGGACGTGCAAGGAACGTTCTCATCACCTTTGTGGTGCGATCAGACGTCTGACTCGCTCACGAGCACAACGGAAACATGTCGGTGGAGGTGACGGGATTCGAACCCGTGGCCCCTACGTTGCGAACGCAGCGCCACCACCCCTCTGACCCTGCCATATGTGCTCTGACCTGGGGTTTTGTACTCAACACCTTTCACTGTTTCGCGTCGTTCTTCAGTGTTTCGCGCGCGGAGCGCGCACAGTCGCGTCGACCACCGGCCCTCGAGTCCACCGACCAGCGGTTTGTCGAACGGCCGAGGCGCTCGAGCTCGAGCACGCGCCGATGCCTACTTCGTTGTGGGCCTCATAGGAAGCACGCCAGCGACCGAACCGCATGGATCATCAATCGCGGCGAGGCAGCGATGGCGTCCCGCCATCCTTCAGCCGGTCGCTGTGCCGTCGCGAATCGCTTGAACTCGGGGAGCCCATCCATCCCGATGGGTTCGGCAAGGCGTTCAAACGCCTCCAGTCCACCATCGACCTCCCTCGACTTCGTTTTCACGACCTTCGCCACACTCACGCCACACTTGCCCTCCAAGCCGGCATCCACCCAAGGGTCGTCTCAGAACGTTTGGGACACAGCACGGTCGCAATGACGCTCGATACATACAGCCACGTACTTCCAGCCATGCAGGAAGACGCGGCCGAGGTCGAGTTCGACACGGCCGTCCTACCAAACGTCCTCGTCATCCAGGTGTTCGATTCCGTGGACGACAACGGCGTCCCGAGAAGCGCGCCCGTGACGGCAATCGAGTGCAGCTTGTCGGACTTGGCGGGCTCGACAACCCGGTGTGTACCGTCCACAACTGACGACTCGTACAGGATCTCGGTGGACGCAGTCCCGAAGTGCGCTTGGATCACGATCTATGCGCACTGGAGCGAACTCGTGGGAGATGGCCCAACCGAGGTCCACCGCGGCGCAACATGGGTCGCGACTGTCTCAAGACATCAACGCTGTGTAGATTTGGGGTTGTCGTGACGCTCTCACCCCTCGCGTCGATTGAAGAAGCGGACTGGTTGTGCGCGGTCGATGTGCTGAGCGGGACCGTCGGCGGTCTGTTGCCCGTGACATTCGAGTACGTGGCGGCTGTTGAACACCTCGGGTACATGGGGACTCTGCCAGAGGATCGCGCTACCGAGCTGGCCCTTGCCTTGAGGGGGTGCTCGGACCCGTCAGGGCTGGCGTATTTCTCCGTGTGGAATGGCTGGGCTGGATCGGTGTACGCGTCAGACACCGTTGTGCGCAAACGTGGCTGGCGACAGCGCCTCCCGCGGTCGGACGGCGATCGACCTGACATGGTCTACTGCGAGATCCCGAATCGGATCTACTTCATGTTCGAAGGTTCGCTCGAGGATGCGACCGTTAGTCACCACCGACGAGGGTTCCAGTCCGCAAGCATGTGGTGGCCGGCGGACCGGAGATGGTTCGTGGCGACCGAGGTCGACGCCGAAGTCACGTACATCGGGATGAACGACAAGGGTTGCCAAGATGCGATTCTGGGTGTCGAGCACGCCCACCTTGTGGGGTACGACGGTGACAATCGCCCGACGTTCGACCGTTGAGGATCGTTGCTGCCTGGTGCCCCGGATCCCAAACGCCTCCGCCGGAATGAGAACTGGTGCACTCTCTTCCCCTCGTGAGTCCGATATGCGAATGCTACGCGCGCCATTTGTGACCTGCACTAGAAGTCGTCGCACGCTCAACAGCAAATCAAGCATGTGCCCTCAGGAGAATATCCCAGAGGCCCCCTGCCGATCGACGAAGTCCTGATTCATGTGACATCTGTCAACGACGCTGTCAACACTGCGATTGGCCGGACCGGCCCTGATCCTTGATCTCCATCTCAGCTCCATCCATGGCCTTTCGTGCATGCAGACCTGTCGATGAGGGCGAGAATGGCGCGACCCATCGACAGCCCAGCAGCATCGCAATGTCGCTTCCACGTCGAGACGCCACCGCCGTCGCGGCACCCACACCAATCCGATAGGTCTCGTCCTTCCCGGGCCCGGCCAACAGCCGCCTGTCGAGTCGTCGCGGACTTGCCTAGCTGCCACCTTCGAGGGTCTCCGGGGAGAAGGACAGCGGCCCGTTCCAATGCGGATCGTTCTGGGTGAGGCTTGCCGAGGTCACGACTGCGGTGAAACTCGACGTGCAAATCGCACAGCCGAGGTCGATGACGAAGAACGTCTCAGGCGGTGTGGCAGGTTCGATCGGGCCTCGAGAGAGGATAATCGTCCTACCATCGAAGTCGTGAACCCGAACCCAGGGTTCCTCGGAGGTTCCAATCGCTTGGTCGACGACGATCGATCCTGAGGAGTCCGCCACGTACAGCTTGGCATGGGCGATGACGGCGGTCGGACCGCCCTCATCGGCCGGCTCGAGTTGTGGACCCTCAATCCACACCGACCAGTCGTTCGTGGCGGACCAAACCTCATTTCCTGCTGTGTCGACTGAAACCCTGCCCGACCCAGCGTCCACCTTCTCACCGTCATTGAGACGCACGTACACGTACTCGCCGAAACCAAGCGATGCCACCGAGTCATCGGCGGTCGCGATCACCTCGACGACTCGGCCCGGAACATGATTGGCGACCAGGTCGGGCTCCGTGGCATCGTCCGGGAACCACCAGAGATCGCCGCCCTCCACGAAGACCAGCCCGCCGGAACGGTCGCGTGCAATTGCCTTGTCGAACTGGGAGCCCACGGGCCACACCAGTGATCCGTCATCGGATACGAGACCTTCGGGACCGAGGGTGACCCACCGACTCTGACCCAGATCGAGACCCTGGGCTGTCGCCGGACCGGTGGTCGCCACTTGAACAGTCGTTGTCACCGGTGACGTCGACGTGGATGAAGCCTCTGCCACGTAAGCCGTCGTCGAGGAACCAGAGATCGAAGCGCATCCCGCGACGACAAAAGCCACCAGGATCAGGCACCAACTCGGCTTAGTACGGGCCGGGGCAGCTGTAGGCATAGTATCCCGCCGACTTGTTCGACATCGCCGTCAAACAGATGTACTCCACGAAGAGTCGCATGTCCCAGTAATTGGTGGTCGGCGACTTGCAGTGGAGCTTGAAGTTCTGCAAGAGCGATGAATACGCCGCGCTTGTCAGCGACCCCCATACTCCGTCGACAGCGAGGCTTGCTCCGTTGATGAGATTGCACGTGTGCTGCACCAATTTGGTATCGGTTTGCATATAGGTGCGGATCACGGGAGGCGTCGTGTCGGAATCGATGTCGGCGTGAATGTGGTTATGGTGTGCCGAGTTGTAGTAGGCCGTCAGGATTGTCGTGCAATCGCGTCGCAGCGCCGCCCATATGGCCAAGTACTTTCGGCGATTTGCCAGGGATTGTGTACTCCTCCAAATCACGTTCATGTCGTAGACCGTCGATCCCAGCCGAACAGCTGTGATGTCCAGGGCTCGGCCGGTGCTGTGGCATCCTGTCTTGCAAACCTTCGCCCCGACGTCACCGATCCAATCAATGGTCCCGGGGCCGTAGATCGTTGCGTAACCGTTCAGCCCTGCAAACGCAAACCCGAGCTGTTGGTGGAACGTGGAGTTGAAGTTCTCGCTGTGAGTTCCACCATGCACACCGTAGTTACCGTTGTATCCAGTGCGATGGCGGAGATCCCAGCTTGTGTTGTAGACGTAGTTGCGGGAGATTGTGGATGCGCTGCAGTTGGTCACACAGGCCATGCGGTCGAATCTCCTTCTTGTCTCTTGATTCGTTGTGTCAGCTCTTGGAGGCTTGCTCGACAGCGAAGACACCGGGACTGACTTCGACCAGCCAACCGTCAGCGAGGCCCGATACTGGGATCCTGTCGTGCAGGGCGAACCTTGTCTGGCCGACGGAGAGCGAACCCTCGGAGTACCCATCAGCTGAGTCAGTGAAGAACTGGGTGCCAGCTTCGCTGCGTACCGAAACGACGAATCCCGAAGCGGCAGCCTCGATCGCCCTCACCTCGAGGACGTCGTGTCCGAGCCCAACCGCAATGGGGCGAATGGTCTCGATGCGCCCCGCTCTGTCAATCGATAGCTCCAGCACCTGATTAGCAATATTCGACTCGATGCCGTACTCGCCAGAGCTAGTGAGAACGAGAAGGTATCCGTTCTCCAGGGATCGTAGTGCGACGGGCTCTAGTGATGCTTCTGGCAACGAGTCACCCGAGACTGGCACTTGGACCGGAACTAGACCTGGACTAAAGATGATGAGACGGGGCTGAGCGACCGAAACTCGGTAGCTACCTGATCCCGATGTGGGTGCCTCCTGGGCAGGGATACCGCTTGTCTCGAACCAACGCGCTTGGTCGTCGGGGAGCTCGAACGAGTACTGCTGTTCGTGTAGCACTTTGCGAGCACTTCGGGCCACTGTGAAGTAGCCCGATCGCGGATCGACAGCCATGGCTACCGGCCCGGCGGCTACGGCTACGTCGGCGATTTTCGCTGTCTCGACGCGCAAGGTTGATCCATCGAGCACAAGTCGCACAAGCTCGGCAACGTCAGGGCCCGTCTCGACAAGTCCATAAAACTCACCGTCAGACCACGCTACGGCACGAAGTCGGTCGCCTGAGCGAAGGTCTGACGGCTCCGTCCCGAGCGCCGTCGGCATGCGAGTGAAACCACTCGCGATCGCTCCGGTCGCTACCGCACCAACACCAATGAGACGGAGCGCCTCTCTTCTGGTCATGCTCCGAGCCGCAGGTCTGACGTGCGATGGATCTCTTGAGTCGCTCTCGCGTTCTCTGCTCGTGATGCACTCCGCGCTCGGTGCTCCGACCGTATAGCACGCGGCGGTGCGCGTCAAGACGATCTGGCCATTGCTCTGATTCGAACTGCTTAGTGTTGGTGTTCGCTGGGATTCGGGGCCGACTCGCCGACCGGTGATTGAGGTGGTGGCGTATTGAAGCTTGGGTCTCTCGCTCGTTCTGGTTGGCCGGTGGGTGGTTCAGGCGGCGGTGCGGTACTCGTTGATGAGTCCGGCGCCCGGCGAGCCGGATGACGAGTTTGGGGATCTCGGAGTCGATTGGCGGTCGGCCTCGTTTTGTGGTTGGTGGTTGGGTCCAGTGTCGGGCGACGAGACGTCGGTGCCAACCGATCGCCGTCCCAGGGTCGACGATAAGGAACACCTCGGCGAGACGGCGCCGGTTGGGTGTGACAGCTGCCGTGTGAAGGTTTCAGAGGGCCATTTCGGCGCGCCCGTGGGACGCAGCGTTATCGACCACAAGCCCTGTGGAGCAAGGGTTTCGGTGTCACGATGCTTCCCGTCGTTTCGCAGTGGTTCTCACTGTCATGTGGACGCATTGTGGTCGCGGCGTCCTGTCACGGGCCGAAGGACGCCCCCTGGACCGCAGTCTCGATGAACGGTCCACCGATCGCCGTTGATACGGAAGTCGGCGTCTTCGCGGACCCATTGCTTGGAGCTCCTGGCCAAACAGCGCCCAATATTGACGAGCCGACCACCCTCTGCCTACCGCAGTGGATCCCACCCGGGGCTGGGCGTACGTCAGGTACGCGTCCGCTCGCCGGTGGCGCGTCGAGGTGCCCAGTCCCGGCCCGGTGGGCACCGGTAGTAGCGGTTCGTCCGCCTCAGCTACCTGTCGTGAAGTGCAGACGGCCTTGGAGGGGTGCTCGTCGCATTTGATTTGGCTGTTCAATCACAGATCCGGAGCTGCGATCCAAACCGAGTCAGCCCGGCACGTCACTGGGATCTCAACATTGCGGTACGCCGGATCGGCTGACTCAGCGAAGTCCGGATTCATACCCCAACTCCCTCCACCGAGTGCAACCGACGCTCCCGTGACGATTCGTTCTCCGTTTTGGCGGATAAGTGCAGGCGACACGGGATCCGTCAAGTCCAACGCAGCGCCATCAACGAATACGACTACGTAGTCAGTTCCTGAATTGTCCTGCTCGACCGTGACGCACCGATTGGGCACATCGATGTGGAGCACTCCCTCGAGTAGCCCGTCCAAGTAGGTGCTCGGCGGGCCATCTGAGTGCGGCAACCATGCCGCGTCCTCGCCGGAACCCGATGTTCGATCACTTGCGCCTCCGCCGACGCTTGTCGAGCATGCTGCGGCACACACCAGAATCGCAACTCCAACCAGAGTCCGCGTCTTCACCTCGCCGACCTAATACAGATCAGACGTTCACACCTGTTGAGACGCTCGAGCGTCCTAGCGAGGGGACATCGATTCATCCGGACACCCTCGAATCATCGCGCCCCGCACTGGGTCCATCACATGGTCGATTCACGGGTTCTGCCTTCTCGCTCCCTACCGGACCACACCAACAGTGTCTCGTCCGTCTGCGTTCCAATCGCCCGGAAGAGGCTTATCGGTTGGGTTCCCGTACACAAAGCCAGCGTATCCTTGCAGGTACCATGTGGCAGTCGACGGCCGAAAGACACCCACCTCGTCGACACCATCATCATCCCAGTCTCCTACGATTGGCAGATCCGTATAAGTACCGAAGTAGATAGCTGTTGTCGTTCCATTGCTGTTGCGAAGATAGAAACGCGCCTCGCTGGGTCGCCAAACACCGATCTCGTCGTCGCCGTCGCCGTCCCAGTCGCCGGCGACTGGCTTGTCCCCTGGGTTGCCATATGCGATCGAGCTCGAACCATGTCTATAGAACGTCGCTGATGAGGGACGAAAGTAACCAGCTTCATCTATGTCGTCATTGTCCCAATCGCCAACCACTGCGAGATCCGACGATGTCCCGAACGTGAAGCGCGCCTGACCTTCGAGGTCCCAGATTCCTGACTTGTATGATCCTGGCCGATCTGAGCCTCCGCCCTGTGTCGACCAACGGCCTCGCACACTGGTCGCTCCCGAGTCACCGAACTCCCACTCGGTGTTCGAGACTCCTTGGTTGTTGCTATCCCGTAGGAACCAGTCGAACGCCGGCGTAGGGGGTGTCGCGGTCGCGACGGTAACGCCGAACCGCTGCTCGTAGAAGGTGAGTGAGGAGAAGATTGCGCTGGATGCGTTCCGACCCTTGTGCATGCCCACGGCGTGGAAGTACGGCTCAGCAAATTCATACACTGGAGCCCCCGAATCACCCCCAGCTGAGTGATAACCCGCCTCAACGAACTGGTGCCCAGGGCTGCAGCATGCTAGTGATTCAACGAATCCACATTGGTATCCCGAAGTGACACCATACATGCAGTAGTAGTCTCCAACGGAGATTGATGCATATGCAACACGCCCACGGATCGTGACACGATTGCCGTTGTTGTTCACCTTTATTTGGTTTGTGGGTGTCCAGTTTCGATGGGTTAGGGGACGCCACTGAACGTCCACATTTGGGTCGTTGCCGCCTAGGTAAGTGGCTGCCAACGGCCCGAAGGGTTCGGAGATCCCGCTAATGCCCGTGGAGTTCGTGCAATGACCTGCCGTCGTCGCACCTGATTCGAGGGATGAATTCTTTCGCACGGTGAACCCTGTTGTACACCCGGAGGGCGTGGTTCGCAGCCCTCCGATGTAATCAGCATCGTCGACGATCTCCTCGGTGCCCACGCGAAACTCGATCGCGTCGGCCGGAAAGTGGGCGTTGAGCGCATCACCCATCGCCTCGTCTGGATGGACGAAGCTGACGACGTTGCCTTGCACATCGATACGCGAGACCAGGCGCTCGCTCGTAGGCACGAGATCTGCTGGAACAGCCTCGAGGGCGGTGTTGTGGATGTTGCGGAGTACCCCCAGACTGTGCTTCACGCTATGAATCTCCACGGAGTCGGCATCGGGGAACCACGTTGTCATCGCCTGCCGAATGATCGACTCACTCCCATTGGTCACGGCAACGTTGATCGTGAAGGGTGGAGATGTGGAAAGCCATGTGCCGGCAAACTGGTCGGCGTGCTCCTCGGCTAGCCAGCCATTCAGTCCATGGGCAGCGACCTGCAAACGCGTCCGTTGCAGGGCCTCTGCAGTGGTCGCACCGGTATCCCGTGCAAGGGAGGCAAGGAACTCCGCGCCTGCCGCCGCTTCGTCGTTGGTGAAAGCCTCTGGCACCGGCATACCGGGATCTGGATCGAACCCGGACGTCGAGGCTCCGGCAACCGCCGTTTCCTGTGGTTCTTGCTGACCCGCTGCTTGCGCGGGAATAGTTCCGATAGCGAGAGCGAGAATGCAAGCCGCGATCACCCGTGTCTTCATGACGACCCCTGGTCAAGTCTGAAGCGATGTACCCCTGGACTATTCCGTCCGCGGACAATCTATACTCGGAAGATAGATCGGTCAAGAGTAGGATTGACCACATGCGCGATGCCACCGACAAAGCACTGGAAGCTTGGGAGCACCTGTACCCAAACAGCGACGTATTGCCGCTCGCCGTTGTCGAGCGGCTCATTCGCACGGCTCGCCTGATGCAGGAACGGCTGGGGAGCGTTGCTTCAGACCATGGGATACGGAACAGGGGCGACTACGAGGTCATCAGGGCATTGCGACGGCTTGAACCGATGACCTCTCTCGAGATAGCTCATGAGCTTCGCATCTCGACCTCCGGAGTCACCGGCAGGCTCGATCGCCTCGAGAGCCTCGGGTTGATCGACCGGTCGGTCCATCCCGTCGACAGACGAGCGGTCTCGGTCGGGCTCACGGCACGCGGACGCAATGTGAGCGACGAGATCTTCGGTGCGGCCTTGGCGTTCCAAGAGGGATTGCTGCAACCCCTTTCGCGAACTCAGCGCACCCAGATGGCTGACAACCTTCGCGAGCTGCTGGTCGCACTCGGTGACTTGAGCCCTGAGTTGCGGCCCACTCGAGATGCGCCGAGTCCGCCGTTGCCCCCAAGCTGAGCCGACATCGATCTCCGGCGTAGAGCAAAGCACTCCCCAGGCGTCAGATCCCCTTTGCCCGGAGCATCCAGCGTCCCCACCGGCGACACGCCAAGGTTGACAAGTCGGTCTCATCAATGGCGGCGCAACAGACCGTGGCAGAGCTTGTACTTGAAACCGGAACCACACGGACACGGTTGGTTTCTCCCCACCTTCGCTGCGAGCCGGGCACCGGCAACCTCAGCTGCCTTCTGCCCGAGCCGCTCCTCTCGTTCCCTCACATGCTCTTGCTTCCTCTCGAGCTGTGAGGCCCGTTGTTCCAAGGCCCGCTCACCCTCATCGAGGCGCTCCATCCGATCCTCCACCGCATCCACCAGATCGAATACAGGACCGTCGGATTTGCCATCGACAACCGTCGCCAGCTCTCCGCCGATCAGGCCGGCGACGGCCTGTCCCATCGTCAACTCGAGTACGTCGCAGTAGCGGCGCCACGTCGACCACACCGCATCTGACACAGGCACCTTCACCATCTGCACACCATGGGAGTGATCCAACTCGGCGAGCAGCTTGCGGTCGATCCTGGCCAACGCCCCACGATCCAAACCCATCACCCACCCACCACGGTCAACCAGTTCACCACCGCAACTTGTTGCACGTGCGTGTGTGATTTGGGGGCCTTGTCGCGCATTCGCGATCTCGACGGTGGTGTGAGAGTTGTTGTTGGGATCGCGGCTGTCGTGGGGTCGCGGGCGCGGCGTTGCGTTTCTGTTCTGAGGTTCGTCGACTGTGGGATTGTTGTGACATCCTGGGGTGGATTGGATGCAGAGGATGGTCCAATATCTCAATTCTGGCCGATCCAGACAGCGGTTGAGCATTGTCTCCATGCCACGAACGGCCATCTGGAGGAACGAAGGTGCCTTCGAAGGCGGGATCTCCACTGTGGCCGCCAACGGGCGTCATGTGCTTCATGTACACGAAATAGATGCCTCAACCCTGTCATCGGAGTGTCAAGAACCCTCCAACTCGCCGACATCGACCGAGATCGGGCGGTGGCGATCAACTCCGCAGGCCGATCACCGAAGATTGTTTTCCTTGTACGCCAAGGGTTTCAG
>CAZYGP010000057.1:0-10384 GCA_964647265.1 uncultured Acidimicrobiaceae bacterium
GGTCACCGCGACGGTGACGGCTACGCGGCGGGTGCATCGACATGAAGGTCCTCGGCAAGTTGATCGTCGTGGAGCTGAAGCTGTTGCTGCGCGAGCCGATGACTGTGGTGTTCTCGCTTGCGCTGCCGTTGATCATGCTCCTCATCCTCGGCGGTGTGTTCGGCAACGAGGCCGACGCGGAGATCTACAGGGGCATCGGACCGATGACCTACTACGTACCGGCGTATGTCGCACTCGTCACCGCCTCAATCGGGCTGATCAGCGTTCCCGTCCACGTCGCCGAGATGCGTGAACGCGGAGTCCTACGTCGGTTCCAGGCATCGGGGCTGCCCGTGTGGGCGTTCGCCGGTGCCCAGGTTTGTGTGGGCGTGGTGATCGCCGCAATCAGCAGCATCGTGCTCGTCGCCGCAGCGGTGCCGATCTACGACTTCCCAGGGCCGGACTCGATGCTGATCGTGCTCGGTGCCTTTGTCCTGAGCGCTGTCATGTTCGGTGCAGTCGGGGTGATGCTCGGAGCGATCCTTCCAACGGCACGCGCCGCGCAGGCCCTCGGCATCATGCTGTGGTTCGTGATGCTCCTCCTCGGAGGACCAGGACCCCCACCCGAAGTCCTTTCGGACGCCATGGGTGCGATCGCTCAGGTGCTACCTCTCACCCATGCGGTGGCGGTCGTCCAGCGAGGGTGGATCTCGACCGACCCCGGCCTGTCACTCCTCGTCGTCATCGGCATACTCGTCGGCACCGCAGCCGTCACCCTCCGATTCTTCCGATGGGAATGACCGAGAGGCCCTGAGGATCCCGATCACCGGGAGCGCGTGAGCTGCCCTGTGTCCCGCTGACCGTGGGTCCGACGGTCATTGGTCAACGGCAGGCTCTCGGCAATGATGAAGGTGTGAATCCGCGAATTCTCGTCAGCCAGCCGGACGGATCTGCCGCGCACGAGGTGGATCGGATCGTTTCCTCCCCCACTCCGCGGTGGACATGGATCGACATCGAGGTGGGCGACTCCTCGAGCGAGGAGATCGCGACCTACCTCGATCGCCTCCGCCTCGACCCCCTTGGCCTGCGCGACGCTGTTGACGAGTCCGACCTTCCGAAGGTCGACGACTTCGGGTCACACATGCTCGTCGTCCTGCACGGCCTGCGCATCGGCGAGGTCCGGACGTATGAGGTCGACTGCTTCCTGACGAGCGACACGCTCGTGACGATCCGGCATGAAGCCGCGCCGGCGATCGACGCACTGTGGGTCGAGATCCAAACCAACGCAGCCCTCGCCTCAGGCACGGCCGACATCCTCGCCGGCCACCTCGCCGACGTGATCGCACGGCGCCTCCTTGCGGTCCTCGAACAGTTCGACGACAAGGTGGACGGCCTCATCGAGCTCGCGTTGACAGCGGACGTCCGGACGATTGGCGAAATCACCGCGATCCGATCGGATCTGTCGGCCCTGCGACGCATCGTCCATCCACAGCGTGAGGTGTTCGACCTCCTGCGGCTCAGCCCATCAGCACTCATCACGGCTGAGGGTCGGCGCAGGTTCTCTGACGTGTTCGATGTCGCCGATCGTGCAGCGACCGAGCTCATCATCGCACGCGGGTTCCTGGCGGAGACGCTGGACGCATACCGCGGGGCCGAGGCACGGAAGGCCACGGACGTGACGAAGGTCCTCACGGTCTACGCGGCCATCATGCTCCCGCTCAGCCTGATCACCGGCTTCTTCGGCATGAACTTCGTGTCGATGCCGGGACTCGACGTGGAGTGGGGATGGATCGTTGTCGTCGTGGTGATGGTCATGATCGCTGCGTTGTCCCTCGGGGTCTTCATCGCAGCGGATTGGATCCGCCGACCATCGGGACGGGCTGCAGGGGCTACGCTGGGAAGGGGACTGATCGAGGCGGCGTGGACGCCCGCCCACGTCACGGGAGCCGTTCTCGAGATCTCCACCATGCCATTGCGGGCCGCACCGCCTGCACGACGGCTGCCTGACGATCCACGCGATCCACGGCGGTGAGTTGTGGGAGGTTGCGGCGTCACTCGGGCGGTTGGAATTCCCACGCGATGATCTCGGCTCGTTCGCGCTCGGTTGCACCGGCGGTGCGGTAGGTCGACGCCGCAACCTCGTCGGCATCGTCGATCACCACCCACATGCCGCGACTGCCGCGCTCGATCGCGAGCGCCTTCAACGCCTCGACAAGCGCAGCACCGATCCCACGACGACGATGGCCCTCGTCGACGCCGAGCTCGTAGAGGAGCATCTCGTTCTGTTTGTCAGGGTGGACGATCTCCACTCCTGAAACGAAGCCGACCGGTTCGCCTTCGACGAACGCGATGAGGAGGTGATGGTCCTTCCTCGCCAGAAACTCCCCCGTCCAGGAAGGCGTGGGCGCTTCGTCGAAGAGGCCTGCAGCGGCGAGGACGAGGGTCGCGTCATCGGGTTCGAGGCGCCGGATCTCCACCCGAGCAGGTTAGGCCAGATGGCCCGGGGACGGGCGACGGGCTCGTCGGCGGTACCCTCTCGGCGCCATGGCCAGACTCCGCATCATGTCGACGAACCTGCTCGTCGACCGAGCCGATCCCGCCGACCTGCGTCGTGTGATCGAGGATGTCAGTCCCGATGTGGTCGCGGTCCAGGAACTCGGCCATCGCCTGGCGCGTGTCATCTCCGAGACACACTCCCACGGGCACCTCGATTCGCGTGACGATGGCTTCGGACTGGGGATCGCGGCACGCCATCGCGTCGAGGTGCAGCCCGTGGCGCTCCCGACGCGTTCAGGATGGTCCGCAGCCCTCGAGCCTGCCTCCTGGCCGCAGCTCGACGCGCCCATCGAGATGGTCAACGTGCATCTCACCAACCCGATCGACTGGCCGTGGTCCGCTTCCCGTGCGGCGCGGCGCGGTCAGGTTGCCGGCCTCACGGAACGTTATGCGCAACGAGACGGTGCGAGGGTGATCGTCGGCGACATGAACTCGACGACGCACTGGCCGGAATACAAGGGTCTGGCGGCACTCGGCACCGACGCGGCACGCCACACCCGCACCACACGGGCGACCTGGTCGCACTTCCTCGGCGGTCCCCGGTTGCTCCGCATCGATCATGCGTTCGTCAAGGGCGCCACGCCGATCTCGACCAAGGTGCTGCGCATCGCGGGCACCGACCACAGTGCCCTGGTCATCGACATCGAGGTGTGACTGTGCGCTGGCGAGGGAACCCTCCTCGGTCTGGTCCGCTTCGAGTTCCGGCTGTGCATCGAGATGTGGGACACTCGCAGCATGGCCTTCGATGAGGAACTGACCGAGAGCCTCGACGGTTTGCTGCGACGCGCGGTGGACCGGGGACGCCACGTGCGCCATGGGCTCATGGGGATTGCCACGGACGACGGTGGCCGGAGATGGGCGGCAGCGCACGGACTACTCGATCCGGAGGGGACGTCCGCCACGGCCACTTCCCGCTATCCCATCGCATCCGTCACGAAGCTCTTCACCGCGGTGATCGTCATGCGCCTCGTCGAGGCAGGCCTCCTCTCGCTGGACGACCGGCTGGTCGATTGCCTTCCCGAAGAGCTCACCACCGGCCTCCACGTCCTCGACGGGGTGGACAGGACGGGCGAGATCACCATCGCCCACCTTCTCAGCCATACATCGGGCCTCCCCGACTACTACGAGGAGGCGCCCCGTGGCCAGGCGAGCCCCCAGGCTCGGCTGCTCGCCGGCGAGGACGCCCCGGTTCCCTTCGACGAGGTCATCCGGTTGGTGCGTCACGAGCTCGCTCCCCACTTCCCGCCGCAGGATCTCGCCGCTGCGAAAGCCAAGGCGCGCTACACGGACACCAACTACCAGTTGCTCGGGGCGATCCTCGAGCTGCGGACCGGCCACCCGCTGCACCGGCTCTTCGCCGACCATCTCTTCGTTCCGCTGGGCCTCGATTCGACGTCCTCCTATCCACATCCACCGGCGTCGGGGGCGAGTCCCGAGCCCGACGCCCGGGTGTGGGCGAAGGATGTCGTCCTGCAACCGGCCGGTGCGCTCACCCATCAGAAGGCCGATGGCGGCATCATCTCCACGCTCGACGACCAGCTCCGTTTCATGACTGCCGTGGCGAGTGGCGAGGTCTTCGACGATCCCGCGACATGGCCCCGGATGTGGACACGGACCAACCGGGTGTTCTTCCCGTTGGAGTACGGATTGGGGGTGATGCGCTACGCCCCCGCTCGCTGGATGTCACCGCTGTTCCCGGTGCCGCCATTGGTCGGACACAGCGGTTCGACTGCCACGTGGTTGTTCCATTGCCCGGATCTGTCCGTCGTGGTTGCGGGGACCTTCGATGTGGCCCAGCCATCGCTGCCGTTCCGCTTCCTGCCAAGGGTCCTCCGAGCGGTGGCTTCAGCCCGGAAGTAGGTCCACTCGAAAGCCGCACTGCGGCCCTGCTCGAGGTGCCGACATGGCGAACCCTGCGGAGGTCGATCCTCAGATCTCTGCTATGAACGGTGCGGCGAGCTGAAGTGTCGCCTCCGCCGCCAGATCGGCATTTGGGAGCGCCGGGTTCCACGATGACACCGAGAAGGCGACGACCCTACCCGAGACGGCGAGGTGGATGAGTGCCCTCCTGACGGCCTCGAGCGATGGGCCATCCGGAGCGGGGTAGTTCATTGCCGGCATGTGTTGGGGGTCGACGACGTCGGCGTCGACATGAACGTAGATCGGACCCTCGGGCGGGATGCTGTGGGCGACGCTGTCGACGGACACGACACGGATGTCCGATGCCGCGATCGCCTCATCCTCGCCGGGATCGAGGTCCCGCCCGTCGACCAGTACCACTTTGTCATCGGGCAGTGGGGTCAGGCCGGTTCCGCGGAGGATCGTCTGCTCCCCGCGGCCGGTCACCATCGCCAGTGGCATGCCTCCGATGAACCCCGAGGGTGATGTCTCCCACGTGTTGAAGTCGCCGTGGGCGTCGAAGAAGAAGAGCGTCGGGAGGATGGCGCGACGCTCGAGGCCCGCGAGCACCCCGATGATGCTCACGCAGTCACCGGCGTAGACGACCGGGTGGTCGATCATCTCGACCGTCCTGGCGAGTTGGTCGTACAGGACCGCCATGCGTTCTTGGGGTGTCCCGTCGGGAAGGACAGGCGTGAGCGACTCGTGAGGTTGAGGGACCTCGAAGCCATGCATGGGATCGCCCATGAAGTACGGCACCTTGACAATGCTCACCACTCCAATGTACCCGGCGACGCCGTGGCGTACGACGCTGCGCGATGAGCGCCGCGATAATGCTGTCGCGGACGTGCAGGTGCCGAGTCGTCGTGGGAGGATCATGAAGCCGTACGACCTGGCGATCGTCGGGCTCGGCGCGATGGGCAGCATGGCTGCATGGCAGGCGACTCGTCGGGGTTTGCGGGTGATCGGGTTCGACCGGTTCCGACCTCCCCACAGTCACGGGTCGTCCACAGGGCACAGCCGCATCATCCGGGAGGCCTACTTCGAGCAGCGCTATTACGTGCCGCTCGTCCAGGAGGCATACCGGCTCTGGGAGGAACTCGAACGAGAGTCCGGCAGCACCATCTACCTGCGGACGGGTGGCCTGATGCTCGGCCCGCGCGATGGGACGGTCGCCGCGGGCGCCATCGCCAGCATGGAGGCGTTCGGGCTCGAAGCAGAGGTGCTGACCGGTGCGGAGGTTCGGCACCGGTTCCCCGCGTTCGAGGCCGGCGACGACATCGTCGGCCTCTACGAGCCACGCGCCGGATCACTCACACCGGAGGCGGGAATCGAGGCAGCGCTCCGCTTGGCGGAGCAGGGAGGGGCGGTGCTCCTCTACGACACACCGGTCGAGGGGTGGGAATCCGGATCGAACGTGGAGGTGCGCACTGCGGCCGGTCGATACCGGGCGGATCGGGTGATCCTCAGCGCGGGTGCGTGGATGGCCGGTGACCTCACCGGGATCGAGCTGCCCCTCACCGTCAGCCGGCAGCTCCTGTTCTGGCTGGAGCCCTCCGGTGGCCGTGAGCCGTTCCAGCCGTCACGGTTCCCCGTATTCCTGTGGGAGTGGGAGCCGGGGAGGAGCTTCTACGGATTCCCCGACCAGGGTCGTGGTGTCAAGGTCGCCATCCACCACGAAGGAGCGGCGACCGATCCGGACACGATCGACCGTACCGTCGGGCCGCACGAGGTCGATGAGCTGCTCGAGATCCTCGGCTCGACCATTCCCTCTGCCAGGGGTCCCGTGCTCGAATCCGCTGTCTGTATGTACACCAACACGCCGAACGAGGACTTCATCGTCGACCGGCACCCAGCAGACGATCGGATCCTCGTTGCGAGTCCTTGCTCCGGACACGGCTTCAAGTTCGCTCCAACAATCGGCGGGATCCTCGTCGACCTCGTCGTCGAGGGCGGAACCCGCTTCGATCTGGGCCCGTTCCGGATCGGTGGCTCGTGACGAGCGATCACCCTCGTGACCAGCGGCGCCGCCGTGGTCTTCGTCTCGCTCTGGTGTCGATGGCCAGGTGCGCGCCGGGGTCGATCACGCTTCGGCACTGTTGAGAGGTCCATCCATCCAGACCCGCTCATACCGCGCGATCTGGATACGGCACTCGACCATGGCGATCGCAAAGAGCGCATCGGCGAGACCGAACAGCACGAAGAAGATGATGTGCGGGTACACGCCTCCGATGAGGTACCACAGTGCGACCGAGAAGTAGGCGACCTTGTACAGGATCCCGACCGTGATCAGGTCCCGGTTACGAACGAGGTCGCCGACCGCGATCAGCACGTACGCGACGCCGATCACGAACAGGAATGCCGCGACGAGCGATATGTAGCTCGTGTGCTCCGGCAGGGTGTCCTCGATGCCGAGCCACTCGAACACCGGGCGATAGAAGAACAGGAACGTGATCCCGAGGGCGATGTCGTACACCGCCGCGATCCAGAACAACGTGCGATACCAGCGCTCTCGTGCGGGAGACACTGTCAACCTCCTCGCTACCGAAGCCTCACTCCAAACATACTCCCGACCGATGCGACAGGTCCTCCCTTCAGGGAGGACGGGCGAACGGAGTGAGCCAGGGGGGTGCGCAAGCCTGCGGGCACGCAGTGGGATGTGGCCGGGCCACGCTCCCCTGGGTCCCCCTGTTCGGGCAGGACCTGGGGGTGTACGATGGGGACGCGGGACCATCGGGGTTCCCGAGAGGACGGATCATGCGGCGGATCATCTCCGTCGGTGTGGCTGTCGCTCTCGTGGCGGCGGCGTGCACGACCGGATCGGGTTCCTCCACATCCTCCCCGACGGCACCGCCCGTCACCGTGACGTCGACCACCGTTCCTCCTACGACGTCGACGACGGCGCCCGCCCCCACCACGACGATTCCCCCCGTGGTGCCCGTGGACATGGGTGGTTTCGCCGGCGAGCTCGTCGATGTGCCCCTGATCACAGAGGGGACCTACGGCGGTCCGGCGTGGCCGACCTCACTGTCGAGTGTCGCCTTCGCCGATGCGATCCCTGAGGCGCTCCGAGCGGATCTCGTCCGCAACGGCTTCGTGATCGAGCCGAACGTCGACACCTACGACGATTGGGGTGTGGAGGAGCTCAGCTGGAGGACACAGTTCTCCACGGTGTACGAGCAGCTCAGCCCCTACGGAGAACGGGCGATCTTCGTGACCACGGACACGGCGTACCACCTCTGGCACCAGGTGTTCGACCTCGTCCTGCGCGAGACAGAATCCGATCAGCTCCTCCCTGTGCTCGATCGGCTCGTTACGAGCCTCGTCGACGCCAGCCGCATCCAGGCGGCGAGCGCGGCGGACCCCGTCGTCGCCGAAGCCGCGCTGCGTGCCCAGGAGCATCTCGAGGCGGTGGCGACCGTCCTCGGGCTGGACGTCGGAGCAATCGGCGAGAGGGCGGCCGCGGAGGTCGCGCTCGTCGAGCAGGCGACGGAGTACGTCGCCTCACCGACGATCGGCGGATCGTGCATGGTTCCGACCGCGTCGTGTGTGGACTATTCGCTCGCAAGGCCACGGGGCCACTACACGCGCACCGAGGAACTCACGAGGTACTTCAAGGCGATGTCGATGCTCGGCAGCACGGGCTTTTCGGTCACCGACGTCGACACGCTCCGTGTGGGGCTCCTCATCGCACGGCTCATCGTGACTGACGATGAGCGCGCCGAGGACTGGGCGACCATCTACCACCCGACGGCGTTCCTGGTGGGTACCGCGGACGACTACACCCCATTCGAGGCAGCCACGGCCGCCGAGTCCGTCGGTGCTGGACTCGCCGATGCGGCCTCTCTCTCGTCGGACGGTTCCATTGCAGCCATCGGCGCCGAGCTCCTCGCAATGCGCCCGGTGCAGATTGATCCCGGCCTGGCCTCCCTGCGCACGATGGGCGCGCGTTTCGTGCTCGACTCGTGGGTCTACGACCAACTCACCGACCCCGGGGTGGCGCTGCGCATCCGTCCGACACCGCTCGACTTCGCGAGCGTGATGGGGAGCGCCTACGCCGCAGGGGTAATGGAGGCGAGCGGCGAGGACGCCGCCTTCCCGGACTATCGCTCCCGGATCACCGAGCTCGAGGAAGCCGTCTCGTCCCGGACGATCGACGAGTGGGGAAGGACGGTGTACGACGCGTGGCTCTACGCCCTCGAGCCCATGTGGGGTGAGCAGGCCGAGGAGGCGTTCCCGCCGTTCATGCGGGGCGATGCGTGGGATGCCAAGTCCCACAACACGGGGCTCTCGTCCTACACCGAGTTGAAGCACGACACAATCCTCTATGCGAAGCAGGGGATTGCCGAGGGCGAGGCACCGGATTACCCGCCTCCGCCACGACACTGGGTCGAGCCCGATCCCGTGGCATTCGGACGGCTCCTGGCGGTGACCCGCATGATGCGTGACGGCCTGATCTCGGCCGAACTCATGATGGGGGACGACTTCGACTTCGACACCGCCGAAGCATGGGAAGGTCCGGATCGGACGCGATGGATCACAGAGTACCTGATCCAAATCCTCGAGCCCCTGGAGCGCATCGCCCGGGACGAGCTGGGCGGTGTACCCATCTCGGACCAGGACAACACGTGGCTGAGCTTCTTCGGTGAGACGGTCGGAGCGCTGCTCGAGACCATTGGCAACGGCTCCCTCGACCCGTCGCCACTGGTCGCCGACATCTTCCTCGACCCGTTCGCTGACGAGGTCCTCGAGCTCGGCACCGGTCCGCTCGACACGATCCACGTCCTCGTCCCCGACGACCGGGGAGGGTTCGAGGTCGTGACCGGCGTGGTCTACTCGTACCGAGAGTTCTGGGGGCCACGATCCGAACGCCTCACCGACGAGGAGTGGTGGGACCGCATCATCGCAGGCGACGTCCCTGATCGGCCGCTGTGGTGGCTCGACGAGCACGGCTGATTGCGGGTGTGTCCGCCCTGTCGCTCGCCCTGACCGGCTGTGCCGGTGCCTCGTCTGCCGACGTTGCGACTCCGGTGCCGACCGTGCGGATCCTCCTCGCCGGTGACGCGATGCTCGGGCGCAGCGTCGCCCCCATCATTGCGGCGGACCCCGATGGCGTGCTCGCCGGTGTGCGTCGGGTGATCCGCGCCGCCGACATCGCGACCGTCAACGTCGAGTCCCCGCTCACCATGCGCCCCCATGCCGTTGCGAATCCGTACGCCCTCGAGGCAGACCCAGAGAGCGCCAACGTCCTCGCAACAGCTGGGTTCGACATCGCCGGTATCGCGAACAACCACGCGGGTGATGCAGGCGCCGAGTCCGTGATCGACGCGACGGAGGCGGTCCTCGACTCGGGCATGCTGGCCGTCGGCGGAGGGCACGACATCGCCAGCGCATGGGAACCCGCGATCGTGGTGGTCGACGGGGTCGCCGTGGCGTTTCTCGCCATCGATGGATCGGGCCAGGGTCGAGCCGCGACATCGGCCGAGCCGGGTGTCGCGTCCTGGGACGCCGGGCATGCCGAGGCGGCGGTCATGGATGCCAGAGCACGCGCCGACGTCGTGATCGTGGGACTCCATGGCGGCATCGAATACCACACCGGTGCCGATCCGCACCTCGGACCCATGGCTGAGCAGCTCGCCGGCTGGGGCGTCGACGTCGTATGGGGTCACGGGCCCCATGTCGTGCAGCCCATCACGGTCATCGATCCGGATGGTGATGGACGACCGACGGTCGTTGCGACCTCCCTCGGCAACCTGCTGTTCGATCAGCAGGGTCCCGATACGAGCATCGGAGGGCTCCTCGAGGTGCTCGTCGACGGCGACGGAGTCGTTGCCCATCGCATCGGCACCACGCGCAATGTCGACCTTCGGATCCGCTTCGAGCGGTGGGGGATCCCCGATGGTGACCTCGGCTTCCTGGACGGTTCGTGGTGGTCGCTCCACCGTCCCCC
>CAZYGP010000058.1:0-10374 GCA_964647265.1 uncultured Acidimicrobiaceae bacterium
TGACCGTGACGCCGTCGAGGTGAACATCGTGTCCGATGGCGAGGACGCCGTCGTGGCCGAGGTGCGGGCAGCGAAGAGCGACATGGGACGCGTCATCGGCAAGCGGGGACGAGTCGCCCGGGCGATTCGCAATGTCGCCTCCGCAGCA
Source organism: uncultured Acidimicrobiaceae bacterium (assembly GCA_964647265.1). Lineage (GTDB taxonomy): Bacteria > Actinomycetota > Acidimicrobiia > Spongiisociales > UBA5794 > SZUA-442. The sequence goes on from CAZYGP010000058.1 coordinate 149, forward strand.
GCCGAGGAAGAGGGACTCGCCGTCGAGGTCGACTTCCTCGACTGACGTGACAGACGATCACGACCACATCCCCATCGGGTACGTGCGCAAGGCTCACGGCATCCGAGGGGATGTTCTCGTTCGAGGGCTCGTATCGGACGCAGCGGAGCGGTTCTCGGATGCAAGGACCCTCGTCACGTGGGAACCGGGACGTCGCAGCTTCGCCATCGAGGCGGTCGCGCCACATCGAGGTGACTTCATCCTGCGTCTCGAAGGGGTCGGTACGAGAAACGACGCCGAGGCGCTCGTCGGGACCCAGTTCGTGATCCCCTTGTCCGAGCGAAGACGTCTCGACGACGGCGAATGGTGGGTCGAGGACCTCGTCGGGTGCGTCGTCGTCGACCGCGACGAGAGGACGATCGGCACGGTCACCGACGTGATCGTCGGAGCGGCCCAGGACCGCCTCGCGGTCACGACCGAGAACGGGTCGCTTGGTGAGATCCCGTTCGTCGATCCACTCGTTCCCGTCGTCGACATCGCCGCACGACGAATCGTGGTCGACCTGCCCGACGGCCTGATCGAGCCAAGGGCCTGATCCAGCCGAAGACCTGATCGAGGAGGGTGTCCTGCCTCGTCCCCCGGATGTCACTCGGACAGGCCGAGCCACTCTGCGATGAGAGGATCGGCAACTTCGCTCGAGTAGATCGAATGGTGATCGACGCCCTCCGGATACACGGCGGTCACCGCATGGCCGGCGGCGAGCAGCGCTTGCGCGAAGGACTCGGTGAAGAAGATCGGAACGGTGCTGTCCGATCGGCCGTGCACGAGGAGAACCGCCACTTCCGGTCTCGAGGCGACGGATTCGAGCGGGTTCGCGCCAGACAGCATCTCCGGAGCAGGATTTGCCGTGCCGAAGAGTGAATTCGCCGGGCTCCCTGCTTGTACGATGTCGTATGGACCCGCGAGACCGATGAATCGGTCGGGTCGGATGGGCGGATGGTCGCAACCGGCGAGGAATCGATCCGGGTCGAGGGTCACGAGGGCCCCGAGGTGGGCTCCGGCGGAATGTCCCACGACCACCACCTCGCCGGGTTCGTGGCCGGCGACCGTCGATCTCTCCGCGGCTTCGGCGATGGCGCACGCGACATCCTCCGCCTGGGTGGGGAAGAGGGCGTCGTCCATCGCGGCTCGGTAGGTCGTGGTCGCGACGATGGCCCCCCGTTGCGCAAGCGCCTCGGCCAACGGGACCATGCCCGCGGGATCTGCCGTCTCCCACCCACCTCCCGGTACGAGGACGATGAGCGGGGGATCCGAGCCGTTTGGGGCGGTCCCAGCGGGAGGGAAGAACCCCACCACGCCTGAGGCATGATCCAACGTCGCCTCGTCGACGTCGATCGTGACCCCGGGGTTCGGAAGCAGGTCGTCGTACGATCCGCATCCGGCCAGGGCAAGGACCAACGTGAGCGCGAGGATGGCCACAGGCCTCATCACGGTCACCTCCGATGAAAGGCTATCGCGCACATCTTCCCACCGAGCACGGTCCCACTCCCTATCCTCGGGCCATGACCCATGACCTGCGCGTTCGCATCGTCACGGCGACATCGCTGTTCGACGGGCACGACGCGTCCATCAACATCATGCGCCGGATCCTCCAATCGAACGGTGCCGAGGTGATCCACCTCGGGCACGACCGATCGGCGTTCGAGATCGCCGAAACGGCCATCGAGGAGGACGCCCACGCCGTTGCCGTCACCTCCTATCAAGGGGGACACATGGAGTTCTTCCGATACCTCCGTGCGCTTCTCGATGAGATGGGCGGCGAGTCCGTCGTGATCTTCGGTGGTGGCGGGGGGACGATCCTCCCCGAAGAGGGCGAGGCGCTCCACTCGGAGGGAGTCGCCCGAATCTATTCACCGGACGACGGCAGGCGCCTCGGCCTGACGGGGATGATCGCCGACCTCATGGAACGTGCTTCCCATCCCCAGCCGATGTCGGAAGACCTCGTCGGAAGGGTGCAGAGCGGCGATGTGGCGGCGGTCGCCCGCATGATCACCATCGCGGAGAACGACCGGGACGCATCCGTGGGGCTCCTCGATCAGGTTCGTGCCGTCGCCCAGCACAGCTCCGCGCCGGTCGTCGGGTTCACCGGAACCGGCGGAGCAGGGAAGTCGTCCATCCTCGACGAGCTCGTCCTGCGATTCCGCAGGGACTTCCCAGACAAGCGAATCGCGGTGATCTCGGTGGACCCCTCCCGTCGCAGGACGGGCGGAGCGCTCCTCGGCGACCGGATTCGCATGAATTCCGTGTCCGGACCAGCGACCTACATGCGGTCGCTCGCCACTCGCCAGCCGAACCTCGCGATGTCGCCCCACGTGGCCGATGCGGTGAGCGTCGTGAAGGCTGCCGGCTACGACCTCGTGTTCCTCGAGACGTCCGGCATCGGCCAATCGGACACCGAGATCGTCGACCAATCCGACCTGTCGGTCTACGTGATGACACCGGACTACGGTGCGGCGACCCAGCTCGAGAAGATCGACATGCTCGACTTCGCGGACATCATCGCCATCAACAAGTCGGACAGGCGCGGAGCGCAGGACGCGCTGCGCGACGTCCGCAAGCAGGTCAAGCGGAACAGAGGATGGTTCGAGGCCCCCGACGATGCGATCCCTGTCGAGGCAACCGTCGCATCGCAGTTCAACGATGCCGGGACACAGCGCCTCTACGAGCGAATCATGTCCGCCGTCGACGACCACTGCGGTGGCTCGTTCGGGACCGCACCCCACAGGGATGGGGCAGTCTCGGGTGGCGCGCTCGTTCCCAGGACCAGGGTGCGCTACCTCTCCGAGATCGCGGAGGCGAACCGCTCGTACACCGCCATCACCGATCAGTCCGCCGAGGCAGCGGCGAACCTCCAGGCCATCGATCGGGTCGAGGCCCTCCTCGGTGAACCCATCGATGTCGACCGTTCGGCGATCCGCGAGTCACTGCCGGCCGACACGATCGCACAGCTCGACGCATGGGATGCCACTGTGGCGGCCTACGACGGCTCGGACATCGCCTACACCGTACGAGGGAGCGATGTCGCAGTCGACAACACGGTCACGACCCTGTCCGGGACGATGTTCCCGAAGGTGATCCACCCGACCATGGCGGGATGGGGCGACCGCGTGAGGTGGCTGCGGTCCGAGAACCTGCCGGGACGTTTTCCGTTCACTGCCGGAGTCTTCCCGTTCAAGCGGCAGGCGGAGGATCCCACCAGGATGTTCGCAGGTGAGGGTGGTCCCGAGCAGACGAATCGCCGGTTCCACTACGTGGCCTCTGGGATGCCAGCGATCCGGCTCTCGACCGCCTTCGATTCCGTGACGCTGTACGGCAACGATCCCGGTCGACGACCCGACGTCTACGGCAAGGTTGGGAACTCCGGTGTGTCCGTGCCGACGCTCGACGACGCGAAGAAGCTGTACTCGGGATTCGACCTCCTCGATCCTGCGACCTCCGTGTCGATGACGATCAACGGGCCGGCGCCGATGATGCTCGCGTTCTTCCTCACCACGGTGATCGACCAGGCATGCGAGCAACACCTTCGCGAGATCGGTCGCTACGAGGAGGTCGAGGCGGCAATCGAGGAGCGATTCCGCGCCAACGGCGCAGAGCGGCCGCGCTATCACGGCGAGCTCCCTCCGGGTCACGACGGAACGGGCCTCCTCCTCCTGGGTGTCCGCGGTTCTGACTACATCGAACACGAGGCGTACGCACGGCTGCGAGCAGATGCGCTCGCACGCGTTCGCGGCACGATCCAGGCTGACATCCTCAAGGAGGATCAGGCCCAGAACACGTGCATCTTCTCCACCGAATTCGCCCTGAAGATGCAGGGCGACATCCAGCAGTACTTCATCGACAACGATGTCACGAACTTCTATTCGGTCTCGATATCGGGATACCACATGGCCGAGGCAGGAGCGAACCCGATCACGCAGCTGGCGTTCACGCTCGCGAACGGGTTCACGTTCGTCGAGTACTTCCTGGCACGGGGAATGGACGTCGATGACTTCGCGCCGAACCTCAGTTTCTTCTTCTCGAACGGACTGGATGCCGAGTACGCCGTCATCGGGCGGGTCGCGCGCCGAATCTGGGCCAAGGCGATGCGCGACGTGTACGGAGCAGATGAGCGATCCCAGAAGCTCAAGTACCACATCCAGACGTCGGGTCGATCACTCCACGCACAGGAGATCGAGTTCAACGACATCCGAACCACCCTCCAAGCGTTGTATGCCATCTACGACAACACCAACAGCCTCCACACGAACGCGTACGACGAGGCGATCACCACACCGACGGAGGAATCGGTTCGACGAGCGCTGGCGATCCAGTTCATCATCAATCGTGAGCTCGGCCTCGCACGCAACGAGAACGGTCTCCAGGGATCGTTCATCATCGAGGAGCTCACCGACCTCGTCGAGGATGCGGTCATGGCGGAGTTCGACAGGCTCACGGACCGGGGGGGAGTACTCGGAGCCATGGAGACGATGTACCAACGATCGAAGATCCAGGAGGAGTCGCTCCGGTACGAGACGCGCAAGGACAGCGGCGAGCTCCCCATCATCGGTGTGAACACGTTTCTCTCAGCTGAGGGATCGCCGTTCGTACGCCCGAGTTCGGTGGTCCGATCCTCGGATGCCTCAAAGGACAGGCTGATCGACGACGTTGACACGCTCCACGACAGGGTTGGCAAGGAGGCACAAGCCGCGATCGCGCACCTCCAACAGGTGGCGCTGTCGGGTGGGAACGTCTTCGGCGCCCTGTTGGAAGCAGCACCATTCTGCTCCCTCGGGCAACTCACATCCGCCTTGTTCGAGGTGGGCGGCCGGTATCGACGCAACATGTAGGCGCCCCGTGGCGAATGCTCAGGGGAGATCGATCGCCACCGTTGCACCGTCGAGGGGTCGTCCGTTGGCATCCACGGTACCGACGAACACCGTTGCAGGACCCGCGGGCCCGCCCTCGATCCGTGACGAAATCGCCTGCCAGGCATCAGGACGCCCTTCCGTTCCGAGTGCCCTGTCGACGGTCATCGTCGAACCGTTCGTCATCTGCACCCGCACGGATCTCAGGGATGGTTGCGCGTAGGCATCGATGGTCACCGGATAGAGGGCTGGACCGGGGAGGGGAGAGAACACGACGGCAGTATCCGACACCGCCACACCGGAGCGACTCGGACGGTCGGGGACGTCGATCACGTCGATGACGATCGACGAGGGCGGACCCGACACGAATGCACGGACGGCGAGTGAGGCGTCGGCGGCACCGAGCACGTCGACGAACATCGACCCATCAGACGCACGGACGACGTAGATCCGGTCGATGAGGGTTCCATCGACACGCATGTCGGCGACGGCTGTCGTAGCGATCTCTGCCGCGAGCGTGACGCGTACGAAACCTGCCGACGGCACAGCGGTGACAGCGGTGATGCCAAGTGCCGTTGCGGGCGCACCCGAACCCGCCGCGAACGAGATCACGAGGCGCTCGCACGAGTCCGAGGGCTCCCATCTGATGTCGCTGATACCGGTCGCGTCGGACTCGATACCTCCGAGTGCTGCGATCAGCCCATCGCCACGGAAGCTGAGGTCTCCGGTCCGGCAGGCATCGCCGTCCGCCGCCCCCGGGATCGTCGTGACGGCCGCCGTGGTCGACGTGGGTTCCGTCGGTGGCTCCTGCGGTATCGCGTTGCCGTCATCGATCGGCGTGCAACCACTCGCAACGATCGCCATGACGACGAGCAGACCATGCCACCACTTCATGGGAGCAGGGTAGACCGCTGTCTCGAGATGGCCCTTGACATATGGTCGGGATTTCCCGACAATATTGCGAACCGAGGGAGGGGATCTGGAAATGACGAACACGACCACGACGGGCACCACCTCCTTCCGCACCTTCCTCATCGTCTGGAGCGGGCAACTCGTCTCGATCGTTGGAACGAGCCTCACGTGGTTCGGCCTCGCCGTGTGGGTGTACCTCGAGACCGGATCCGTGACGCAGCTGTCCCTGATGATGCTCGCAGGGAGCATGCCGAGGATCCTCCTCGCACCGATCGCAGGTGCACTGGTCGACCGTTGGGATCGTCGGTGGGCGATGATCCTCTCCGACGGCGCCTCTGGAGTCGGGACGATCGTGATCGCGATCGCATTCATGACGGACACGATGTCGATCGGGCTTCTCATCGTGATGTCTGCGGTCATCTCGTCGTTCGAAGCGATCCATTGGCCTGCGTACCAGGCATCGATGTCGCTGCTCGTGCCGAAGGAGCGGTACTCCCAGGCCTCCGGCATGGTTCAGATGGCTGAAGCGGCGGGCCAGCTGCTTGCCCCCCTCCTCGGAGGCGCCGTCGTGGCGATCGGAGGCGTTGCGGTCCTCCTCGCGATCGATGTGGCAACGTTCATGGTCGCGGTTGCGACCCTCCTGGTGGTCCGGTTCCCTCGCCCGACGAGGACCGAAGTCGGTGCGGCCTCCTCCGGCACCCTCTGGCAGGAGTCGATGTTCGGCTTCCGATACATATGGAGGAAGCGTCCGCTCCTCTCCCTCCTCGTCGCCTTCAGCGCGTTGAACCTCGTCCTCGGGTTCATCGGGCCCGTATTCATCGCGTACATGTTGTCGTTCACGTCAGAGACCACCATGGGTCTGATCATGTCCCTCGGCGCAACAGGAATGCTCGTCGGCTCGATCGTGGCCTCGGCGGTGAAGGTGACTGATCGGAGGGTGCTGCGGATCGTCATCGCAACGGCGATGCTCGGTGCGATGCTGATCCTCGTCGGATCCTCCACGATGCTGGTCGTGATCCTGGTTGCCCTGTGGATGGGCATGCTCGTCGTTCCGTACGCATCGGCCATGAGCCAGTCGATCTGGATGGCGAAGGTGGAGCCCGACGTCCAGGGCAGGGTGTTCTCGGCTCGCTCGATGATCGCCCAGATCACGCACCCGGTCGCGCTCGCCATGACGGGGCTCCTCGTGGACCGCGTCTTCATTCCCCTGATGGCAGGCGACTCGGGTCTCAGCTCGGCCTTCGCTCTTGTCACGGGTCGCGGTCCGAGTGCTGGCTATGCGGCGTTCTTCGTGGCCGTCGGCATCGGGTGCATCATCGTCGCCATCACAGCATGGAGCTTCGCACCGCTGCGGAACCTCGAACGGGACCTTCCCGATGCCGAGGGTCTCCCCACCGAGGGTGCTGGCCACGGGCTCGCACATCTCCCGCAGGTCACGGGCGATCCCGTCCCCGAGGTGACGTGACCGCCTCATCCGTCGGTTCGACCCCGGTGACGTGATACCTTGACTCGATGTCGTTCGCTGAGCCCGACAGGGACCTCGCCGTCGAGTATCTCGATGGAGCACTCGATGCAGCACCGCTGGTGCGTGAGTCCGCCCGGTTGCGCGACGAGGGACACGGACGAACCATCACATACTCGCGAAAGGTGTTCGTTCCGATCACGACGCTGTGTCGGGACACCTGTACCTACTGCACCTTCGTGAAGCCGCCCGGCGCAGGTGGCGAGTTCCTGACACCCGACGACGTGCTCGCAATCGTCCGCGCCGGTGACACACACGACTGCACCGAGGCCCTTCTCACACTGGGAGACAAGCCCGAGGACAGGTGGGCCCAGGCAGGGGAGTTCCTCAGCCGCCACGGATGCGAGACGACGATCGAGTACGTGGTGATGATGTCGGAGCTGATTCGCGAGGAGACGCGGCTCTTCCCCCACGCCAACCCCGGCATCATGACACCGTCCGACATCATCGCACTGAGGCCCACGAACGTCTCCATGGGACTGATGCTCGAGAACATCTCGGACCGACTCACCGAGGAGGGGATGCCCCACCATCTCTGCCCTGACAAGGTGCCCGCCGTGCGGATGGCCACGATCGACGCGGCCGGTCGACTCGACGTCCCGTTCACGACGGGAATCCTCGTGGGCATCGGCGAGACCACTTCCGAGATCGTGGACAGCCTCTTCGCCCTCCGAGCGGCAAACGACCGGGGTGGCCACATCCAGGAGTACATCATCCAGAACTTCCGGGCGAAGGCGAACACCCGGATGCGTTTCTCGCCGGAGCCGGAGATCCCCTTCTTCATGAAGGTGGTGGCTGTCGCACGATGGATTCTCGGCCCGACGGTGAACATCCAGGTTCCTCCGAATCTGACCGAGGACTTCTCGGTGTACCTCGACGCAGGGATCAACGACTGGGGTGGCGTCAGCCCCGTGACGATCGACTGGGTCAACCCCGAGGCACCATGGCCGCACCTCGACACCCTCGCAACGATCACCGAGAGTGCTGGCTACACCCTGGTTCCACGGCTCCCTGTGTACCCCGAGTACGTGTCGGACACCTGGATCGACCGGCGGCTCATCGACGACGTCCTCGCCCGCACCGACGACGACGGATACGCAGTACTGTCCCGAGCTCGCGCATTGCCATGACCACTATCACCTTTCTCCGGCAGAGACCGTCCGACACCGTGACCGAGGTGTGGGCCTCGACACGCAGGCGCGAAGGTGCGCTCGCCGTGGAGGTCCCCAGCCCGATGCCCGCCGACATCGAAGGCGCCCAACGGGGAGGTCTCCTGCTCGTCTCGGGCATCGAGACCGCCGCTGCCCCCGCATTCGCGCTCACCCCTGACGCCGTTTCGCGCTTCAAGCGCGATCCCGTGGAAGGATGGAGGATCACGATCGTCGATGCGGGGTCGGACATGGCCATCACCGACGCCGTGGCCTTCACGAGGGCAGCCTTCCTGCGGACGGCTCGCAGCACGGTGCGGCGCGCTCGTGACCTCGCCAACCTTCCGGGACTCGACCTGTCCGTCTCAACCTTCGTCGACACCGTGGCCGATGCCTGCACCGCCGTCGACGACGGCGCGACGGACCTGATCCTGCGTGACTGGGACACGGAGCGCATCGGAGAGCTCCGCGATGCCCTCCTTCCTCACGCGCTCGTCGAGCGGACCGTGTTTCCCGTTGGCCTCGACTATGACGAGGTCGCAGCCGCCCTCGACGACGGCGCATTCGCGACATACTGCAATCAGATCGACGGATCGGGTTGGGCGAGGCCACGGCTCGAGTGGGCGCCCGGCAAGGATGTGGCGATCCCCCAGCCCAAGGATCGTTTGTCGACGGCCTGGTCGGATGAGGCATGGACATCCGGTGAGCGGGTGACCCTCGAAGGTGCCACCCCGGAGGTCCGGGATGTCCTCGAGGCTGCCATTGCCGGCAGGGCGCCCGGTCGTGACGAGCTCGAAATGCTCCTGTCCGCACACGGTACGGACGTCGAGGCGATCGCGGATGCCGCAGACCGCGTACGGGCCCTGACGGTGGGTGACGATGTGACCTTCGTCGTCAACCGGAACATCAACTACACGAACCAGTGCTATTTCAAGTGCGGCTTCTGCGCCTTCTCGAAAGGGCCGCGCTCACTCGACCTCCGCGAGACGCCGTACCTCATGACGATCGAGGAGGTCGCGAACAGGTCCGAGGAGGCGTGGGCGAGAGGAGCCACGGAGGTGTGCCTCCAGGGTGGTATCCATCCCGACTTCACGGGCGACTTCTACATCGAGGTGGTTCGGGCGGTCAAGGCGCGCGTACCCGACATGCACGTCCACGGTTTCACGCCGCTCGAGATATGGCAGGGGGCCGAGACGTCGGGTCGCACCGTTCGTGAACTCCTCGTCGACCTCAAGGAGGCCGGCCTGGGGACGCTCCCGGGAACCGCGGCCGAGATCCTCGACGACGACGTTCGCCTCACGCTGTGCCCTGACAAGATACGGACGAGCCAGTGGGCCTCTGTCATGATCACGGCGCACGAAATCGGGCTCCGAACGACCGCAACCGTGATGTTCGGTCACGTGGACGGACCTCGGTCGTGGGCGAATCATCTCGAGGTCCTCCGGGTCATCCAGAGGCGAACCGGAGGATTCACCGAGTTCGTCCCCCTGCCGTTCGTCCACATGGGTGCACCGATCTGGCTCCGCGGAAGGGCTCGTCCCGGCCCGACGTGGGACGAGGTCATCCTCATCCACGCGGTAGCAAGGCTCGCCTTCATCGGCCTCATCGACAACATCCAGGCCTCATGGGTCAAGCTCGGTCTCGACGGTGCGGAGGCACTGCTGCGGTCTGGCTGCAACGACGTGGGAGGGACGCTCATGGATGAGTCGATCTCGAGGGCAGCGGGAGCGAGCCATGGGACCGAAGTGAGTTCACGGGACT
>CAZYGP010000059.1:0-3431 GCA_964647265.1 uncultured Acidimicrobiaceae bacterium
AGGAGCCGTACGTCAAGGTGATGATCATCTCCCCGACCCCCTACATCGGCACGATCATGGAACTCGTCCAGACCAAGCGAGGAGAGATGGGCGACATGACGTACCTGTCGCCCGAACGGGTCGAGTTGCACTACCTCATGCCGTTGGCCGAGATCGTGTTCGACTTCTTCGATCAACTCAAGTCACGCACGCGCGGATACGCGTCACTCGACTATGAGCCCGCCGACTACCGCCCGTCCGAGCTGGTCAGGGTCGACATCCTGCTCAACAACCAGTCCGTCGACGCGTTCTCGACGATCGTCCACCGGGACAAGGCGTACGCCTACGGCAAGGCGATGGTGAGCAAGCTGCGCGAGCTCATTCCAAGGCAACTCTTCGATGTCCCGATCCAAGCGGCCATCGGCTCCCGCATCATCTCGCGTGAGACGGTCAAGGCGAAGCGGAAGGATGTGACCGCGAAGTGCTACGGCGGTGATATCACGAGGAAGCGAAAGCTCCTCGAGCGCCAGAAGGAAGGCAAGAAGAGGATGAAGATGGTCGGTTCGGTCGAGGTCCCGCAGGAGGCATTCGTGGCCGCGCTCAGGATCGGCGACGAGTGACGTTCCCGTGAACACTCCTCCGGTCCGGGCGGACGACCCCGGGCTCGCCGACGCCGCGCACGACGTGAAGTCGGCATACGTCCACATCCCCTTCTGTAGGCGACGGTGCCCCTACTGCGACTTCGCCGTGGTCGAGGGTGTTCTCGACGATCGATCCCACCGCCGATACACCTCCGCCGTGATCGCCGAGATCGCCATGGAGTCGCCGTTCGGACCTCTCGGTGCCATCAACTTCGGAGGTGGGACCCCTTCGGCGATCGCACCCGAGCACATCTCGACGATCGTCTCCGAGCTGCGCGATCGCTTCGGAGTGACGGACGACGTCGAAGTCTCGATCGAGATCAACCCTGAGGACTGGACCGATTCGCTCGCCGACGGCCTCGTCATGGCTGGGGTCAATCGCGTCTCGATCGGTGCGCAATCCATGAGCGACAACGTCCTTGGTGCACTTGGGCGGCTCCATGGCGCCGATCAGGTCACGCATGCCGTCCTCGGCGCCCGTACCGCAGGTGTACGGTCGGTGAGCATCGACCTCATCCTCGGTCATCCGGTGGAGTCGTCCGACGAGTGGGCGCTGACGGTTGGACGGATCCTGTCGCTCCCCATCGACCACGTGAGCACGTACGCTCTGACCGTTGAACCAGGGACCGCGTTCGCACGGCTCATGACGACACGTGAGACCGCACCGGACGACGACATCCAGGCCGACCGATATGAGCTCTTCACGGAGTTCGCCCGGGCGGAGGGCATCGACCGATACGAGGTGTCGAACCATGCACGACCGGGTCATGCGTGCAGGTACAACCTCTCGACCTGGGCCCATGGTGAGTACATCGCCTTCGGACTTGGTGCCCACGACCACCGGTGGGGCATGCGATCACGCAACCATCGACGGCTCGACCGCTATCTCGAGGCCGTCGAAGGTGGTGGGAGACCACGAATCGGGTCCGAGCGCCTCGACGCCACTGCCCAGGAGCGCGATCGGCTCATGCTCGGGCTGCGCCTCGCTGCAGGGACGCCGATGACTGATTTCGCACGGAGGTTCGTCGAGACGGAGCAAGCCTTTCGTCTCATGGAAGCCGGGGTCATGGCCGTGCGCGACGACAGGTTGGTGGTGCTCGATCCGCTCCGCGCGGACATGGTGGCGCGCGAGGCGTTATCAGTCGCCACTGCCGATTGCTAACTTTCGACCATGCTCGACGACCGCAAGTCCAAGGTGCTCAAGGCGCTCGTGGAGGAGTACATCCGAACGGGTGAGCCTGTCAGCTCGCAAGCCGTCCTCGGCCGGATCGGCATCCGTGTGTCGTCAGCGACGATCCGCAACGACCTCGCTCGTCTCGAGTCGTACGGTTTCGTCAGCCAGCCCCATACGTCTGCTGGCAGGTTGCCGACGGATCAGGGCTACCGCTTCTATGTGGACCACCTCGCCCCGTCCCGACTGCGGGAGGCGACGAGGGAGCGCATCGACGAGTTCTTCCAGGAGGTTCACCGCCAGATCTCGGAGGTGTTGAAGGACACGTCCCTGTTTGTCAACGAGCTCACCTCGTACCCCTCGGTCGTCGTCGGACCCGCCATGTCGACGGACACCATCAAGGACATACGGCTCGTCCCACTCGGAGGTTCGATTGTGCTGGTCGTTGCAGTCGCCGCGAACGGTCGCGTCCACCAGGACTTCGTCGACGTCGGAGGTGTGGTCGACGAGGCCACGATCGATTCGGCGGAAAGGCTACTCGCCGCCGCATTCGAAGGGAGGACGCTCGATGCGCCCCAGGATGACGGCCTCAGGAGAAGCGACCTTCCCGCTGCCGTCAAGCGCGTCGTCCTCCCCGTCGAGGACCAGTTGAAGGCGACTCGGTCAGACCAGGAGGTCTACGTGAGCGGCACGAGTCGGATGGCCTCGCTGTGGAAGGACCTGACGATGGTCCAGAACCTCCTCGGCCTCCTCGAGGAGGAAGCATCGCTGATCTCTCTGCTCGCGGACGACCCTGAGGGAACTCACGTCCGGTTCGGATCCGACATCGGAACCGGAGGCGACCTCGCCGTCGTCACCACGACGTATGAGACGTCGACCGGTGCCACGGGGCACGTGGGTGTGATCGGGCCGATGCGGATGAACTACAAGCGGACGATTCGCGTGGTCGAGGGCGTCACTGAACGGCTCGAAGACCGCTTCGGAGCCGGCACGTGACGGACTACTACTCGGTGCTCGGCGTGGCCCGCGACGCGACACCAGAGGAGATCAAGAAGGCGTTTCGTCGCCTCGCCCGCGAGACACACCCCGATGCGAACCCAGGGGACGCAGAGGCCGAACACCGGTTCAGGGAGATCGCCGAGGCGTACGAAGTGCTCTCCGACCCCCAGAAACGCACACGTTACGATCGCGGCGAGACCTTCGGCGGCCAGGATCTCTTCAGCCAATTCGGCGGCCTCGAGGACATCCTCCAGCAGTTCTTCGGCGGAGGGGGGTTCGGCGGCTTCGGAGGATTCGGTGGCGCGACCCGTGGGCCTGATCGCGGTCAGGATGTCGCGGTGCGTCTCGAACTCGACCTCGACGAGGCCGCGTTCGGCCTCGAGCGGGAGGTGTCGTTCACTGCTCCCATCCGATGCGTGACGTGCGACGGGTCCGGCGCCGAACCGGGCCACGATCCGGTGACATGCGCGACCTGCAACGGCCAGGGACGCGTCCAGGCGGCACGTCAGACCCTCCTCGGCACGATGATGTCCGTCACCGACTGCCCCGACTGCTCGGGCACGGGAAAGCGCATCGACCATCCATGTTCGACGTGCTCCGGCCAGGGCCTGGCATCCTCCGCCGGAGCTGTCGGGCTGCGG
>CAZYGP010000059.1:3441-10372 GCA_964647265.1 uncultured Acidimicrobiaceae bacterium
CAGGGCAGGCATCGCGGGGAGCGGACCCTCACGGTCGAGGTCCCCGCGGGCGTCGACACGGGCACGCGCCTCCGGCTCACCGGCAAGGGCGGAGCGGGACAGCGCAATGCACCTGCAGGGGACGTGTATGTCGAGGTCAGGGTGAGGGAGGACACCAGGTTCCAGCGCGTCGGGGATGACCTCCATCACCGGGTCCGCATCGGGTTCACCGAGGCGGCCTTCGGCACCGAGATCGAGGTCCCGCTGCTGGGCGGTGAGACCGAAACGATCGACATCCCCCGTGGCACGCAACCCGAGACCGTCTATCGCCTCGGGAAGAAGGGCGTGCCGCACCTCCAGCGCCGCGGTCGTGGCGACCTGCTCGTGCACATCGAGGTGGCGGTTCCGACCGACCTCGACGATGAACAGGAGGATGTGCTGCGCACCTACGGCGAGCTCCGTGGGGAGCAGCCCTCCACGAGGAAGCGTGGTCTGTTCCGGCGATGAGGCATCAGCCGCACCTGTATCTCCCCGGTGCGTGGCCAGCCGAGGTCATCGAGGTGCCCGAGTCCACTCGGTCCCATCTGACGAGGGTCCTTCGGCTTCCTGTGGGCGCCACGATCACGTATGGGGACGGCATGGGTGCGATCGGGGTCGGAACGTGGCGAGGCGGAGAGGTCGAGCGTGGCGATGAGTCGATCATCGAGGAGCCCACGCCGCACCTCACGATCGCCGTCGCGCCACCGAAAGCTAGGGACCGCCAGCGAATGATCGTGGAGAAGCTCCAGGAGCTGCGCGTGTCGCGCCTGGCATGGTTGCCGACGGAACGAGGCCAGGCCCGACCTCCGAACCCCGAGCGCGCCGCCTCGTGGGCCATCGGTGCGTTCGAGCAGAGCCGAGGCTCGCACCTCATCACGATCGAGGAGGTTGCCCTGACCGATCTTGGGAATGGCATCGCCGCATCAGCCGAGGGATCCGAGCGACTCGTGGACGTTGCACCCTCGGACCGGGTCGTCGTGGCCATCGGGCCCGAGGGGGGATTCAGTCCGAGCGAGCTCGGACACTTCGTGATCCATGCCAACCTCGGCCCATCGATCCTCCGTACCGACACGGCGGCGATCGTCGCAGCCGCAGCGATTCGGTGCTGAGCAGTGCTCGCATCCCGTCGCCGAATCCGCTAGCCTCTTGTATGCACCGTGCGTGTTCGGCTATGCGCGCTCGGTAGGCGGAGGGCATCAGTGGATTACAGCGAGCGAGTGGGCGAGCGCCTGCGGCAAATTCGCGTCCAGAGGGGCATGTCCCTCCAGGACGTTCACCGTGCCACCGGGGGCGAATTCAAGGCCGCGGTCCTCGGTGCGTACGAGCGCGGTGAGCGCAGCCTCTCCCTTCCTCGCCTCCGGCGCCTCGCGAGCTGCTACGACGTCCCGATGAGCCAGCTGCTCCCCGAAGAGGACACCTATGAACGACCTCCGCACGCTTCGGTGGGCGTTGCGATCGACCTGTCGAAGGTCGACTCGCTCAGCCCGGAGGTCGGGGAGGTCATCGACCGGTTCCTCAAACGAATCCAGGTCCAGCGCCAGGACTTCAACGGCAAGGTGCTGACGATCCGCGCTTCGGACGTCGCCATGCTGTCGTTGATGTTGGATGTCTCCGATCAGGACCTGGCCTCGTCGCTCGAGCGCGAGAAGGCCTGAATCTGGCCTCGATACGGTCCGCTCCCTGAGCAGGGCGTGACTCCGTGCAACGTCGTGGCCAGGGGGTCCGGCGGCGAGGTCGGAGATGTTCGGGTCCTTGCGGGGGTCCGTCCCTATACTCACGTCTCTTGCTGTGCCACCCAATCAGCACGCTGCCAGGCAACCGAGGAATTAGGTCGTGACCTACCCGCCGGATACTGACTCTCGGGTGCGCATCCCTTCCAATCACCTGATGGTGGAACTCTTGGGCAACAGGGATGTGCACCTCAAACGCGTCGAGAACGCGTTTCCCGGTGCGCGCCTCATCGCCCGTGGGAACGAGATCGACATCGCCGGGGACGATCGGGAGGTGTCCCTCGCCCACACTGTGCTCGAGGAACTCCTCGTGCTGGTCCAGGAAGGCCAATCCCTCGACGGGGACCGCGTCGACAGGGTCATCGCGATGGTCAAGGCCGACGTGCCGAAACCCTCCGGTGTCTTCACCGACGCCATCTCGGTGGGTCGCGGTAAAGTCGTGCGGGCCAAGACGCTGGGACAGAAGGGGTATGTCGACGCGATCCGTGAGAACACCCTCGTCTTCGGCATCGGGCCAGCCGGTACCGGGAAGACCTACCTCGCAATGGCGTGCGCCGTGGAGGCGCTGGTGTCGGGTTCGGTGCGCAGGATCATCCTCTCGCGCCCTGCCGTCGAGGCGGGGGAGAGGTTGGGCTTCCTTCCCGGTGATCTCGCGGCGAAGGTGGATCCGTACCTTCGGCCCCTGTACGACGCGCTGTATGAGATGCTCGGACCGGAGGAGACGATCCGGCTCATGGAGCAGGGAACGATCGAGATCGCACCGCTGGCGTACATGCGCGGTCGAACCCTCAACGATGCATTCGTCGTCCTCGACGAGGCACAGAACACGACGCCCGAGCAGATGAAGATGTTCATGACCCGGCTCGGGTTCAACTCGAAGATGGTGATAACCGGCGATGTGACGCAGATGGACCTCGGAATCGGGAAGCCGTCGGGCCTCACTGTCGTGCGCAACGTCCTGCACCTGCTCGACGGCATCGACTTCGTCGAACTCACCGGCGCAGACGTTGTCCGACATCGCATCGTTGCCGCCATCGTGGACGCGTATGCGAAGTACGAGGCCGATCAGAAGGCCAAGACATGACCGCATGGATGCAACACAACCGGATCGCGGTGAACTTCGGCATCATCGGACTCGTCATCATCTTCACAACGTCGGTGCTTCTCATCGGGTACACGGACACGAACGACGTTCCCCCGGAACTCGCCGTCGGGGAACCTGCTCCGCAGGACTTCGTCGCGAATCGAACGACGTCAGCGTTCCCCGATCCGGACAAGACCATCGTCGAACGTACGGCCGCCGCGAACAACGTACCGGCGGTGTACGACATCAACACGACGACCTCCCAGCAGGTCATCAACGACATCAACACCTTCTTCGCCGACCTGACGGCCGGCGCGACGCTCCCTGCGCCCGATCCCGAGATGACGACCGTTCCGAACCTGATCGGTATCGCACTTGCGGATGCGGAGGCGGCGGCCGAGGCGGAAGGGCTCGTCACGGTCTTCGGTGGAAGCGTCGAGACC
This sequence comes from uncultured Acidimicrobiaceae bacterium, assembly GCA_964647265.1. Lineage (GTDB taxonomy): Bacteria > Actinomycetota > Acidimicrobiia > Spongiisociales > UBA5794 > SZUA-442. The sequence continues at coordinate 6,717 of CAZYGP010000059.1, forward strand.
GCCGATGAGGCCCAGAACGGCTTCGTGGCTCAACAGAACCCGGTCGCTGGAACCGAGACGGTCGTGGGTTCCGGGGTGACCGTCTTCGTGTTCGTCCTTGCCGGGTCCCCTACGACCTCGGTACCCGAGACGACGACCACGACCGTGCCGGAGGATGCCGATCTCCCACGCAGGGAGGTGGAGGAGCAGATCGCGCTGTTGACAGAGCGTCACGCCGTTCTCGGCCAGGCGATTCTGACCGACTTCGTCGTCCTCCACGAGAAGGATCTCGACCGCGTCGCCGAGGACATCGTGAGCGTGTTCCCCGACATGCAGAACACGTCATTGGGCTGGGCGAGGGACGAGCTCGACGCGGGGATCCGGGAGAATGAGCTCAACGATGTCAAGCAACGATTCCTCAACCCGTCGACGAGGCCGCCGATGGCGATCGCTGGCATCCCCGAGGACGACGTCGAAACGACCCACACGGCCATCGCGACGTTGGTCGCCCAGCAGCTCCAGGCGAACGAGCGGGTCGACAACGCCCAGTGGGAGATCGAGAAGCAGGCAGCTCGCGACGCCGTTCCCGAACAGACGACCCAGTTCTCGTTCGGGGATCCGATCGCCCGTCAGGGAGACATCCTCACGAGCGTCCAGGTCGCCGCGATCGTGGAACTCGGCCTGTACCAACCCGACATCATCCTCGTCGCACCGGGATGGGCCCTCGCGTTCTTCGCCGCCATCAGCATCCTCGTGTTCGCCTTCCTGCTGTATCGAATCGCCCCGGCCAACGTCGAACGGACGCGTGACGTGATCCTCCTCGGGATCATCGTGAGCCTGTCAGCAGTCGCGGCCCGGATCCCTGGATTGCTCACGAGCGCGGACAACCACGCGATCGGATACGTGCTCCCCGCCGTTGCGATCGGCGTGATGGCCGCGATCCTCTTCGATCAGCGCACGGCGCTCCTCTTTGTCATCCCGATGGCCGGTTTCACGGCCATCGCGACAACGGACATCACCTTCACGGTGTTCGCGGCCTTCGCGACCGCCGTGCCCATCGCCTTCGTGTCGTCGGTTTCGACGAGGTCCCAACTCCGCCTTTCGGTCGTGGGTGCCGCGGCTGTCGTCGCCCCCGCAGCGGCAGGGCTGGAATTCCTGTTCAGGTACGGGACAGATGGCAGCTCGCCCTGGCTCGCCGGCTTGTGGGCATTCGTCGGTGCGGTCATCGGTGGCTTCCTCGCACAAGGCGTCGTGTCATTCCTCGAGACATCGTTCGGTGTTACGACCACGATGTCACTTCTCGACCTCCTCGATCGGAACCATCCCGCGCTCCAGACGCTCGAGGAGAAGGCTCCCGGGACCTTCAACCACTCGATGCTCGTGGGTTCACTCGCGGGAAGGGCGGCCCGCTCGATCGGAGCCGACCCGCTCCTCGCCCAGGCCGCGGCGTGGTACCACGACCTCGGCAAGACGGAGCATCCGCAGTACTTCGTCGAGAACCAGCTCGGCTACAACCCGCATGACGAGCTCACGCCCCTCGAGAGCGCATCGATCATTCGCCGGCACGTGAGTGACGGATTGGCCCTCGCGAAGCAATACCGAATACCCGACGACGTGGCGGACGGTATCCGGATGCACCATGGCACGAGCCTGATGCGTTACTTCTATCACAAGGCGTTGACCGAGGATCCGGACGTAGAAGCGGCGTTGTTCCGGCACCACGGTGTCAAACCGAGGCGCAAGGAGATGGCGATCGTGATGATCTCCGACGCGACGGAGGCTGCAGCAAGGGCATACGCACAGCAGGAGCAGCCCACCGAGCTCGGCCTCACGAAGCTCGTGGACGACATCGTGACCGAGAAACTCGACGACGGGCAGTTCGATGAGGCGTCACTGACGTTCGGAGAGCTCACCACGATAAAGTCGGAGGTCGTCTCGGGTCTTGCTGCGTACTATCACGCACGGGTCGAGTACCCGGACTTCCCGACGGCGGAGCAGTTGATGTCGGCCGAGGGTTCATGACGGTCGAGGTCGCAGGGTCAAACGCCATCGATGTGGACGTGCCGTCCGTCCGTGCATTCGCCGACGCCATCCTCGAGGGTGAGGGAGTGGATCCTGGGGCCCGGCTCACGATCACGTTCGTTTCGGCCGACCGCATCGCAGAGCTCAACGAGCGATTCATGGGTTCGAGGGGGCCGACCGATGTCCTGTCGTTCCCCATCGAAGACGCGTCACCGGGCGAGCCCCCTGTGGCGGTCGACGGGGGACCGGCACTCGACCTCGGCGACATCTTCATCTGTCCAGAGGTCGTCGCGGCCCACTCAGACGAGTACGGAGTGAAGGTGGACGACGAGATGTATCTGATGGTGTGCCACGGCGTGTTGCACATTCTCGGATGGGATCACCAAACTGATGGCGAAGCACACGCCATGGAATCACGAGAAGCAATCCACCTCGCATCAATCGGTAGGCACCGGAGATGATCATCGCAGTTGCGGTGGGGTCCGTCGTCATCCTGATGCTCGCGGCCGTCATCCGCGCTGGCGCATCGAGCCTCGTCAGGACGCCGCGGGCCGACGCCCTCCGAGCACACTCCGAGGGCGTGCAAGGGGCGGACCGTGCGGCATCCCTCCTCGAGGACCGCACGAACCTCCAGGCCTCGCTCGGCACCACCGTCATGTTCCTCACCGTGCTCGCCGTGATCCCCCTCACGTGGGCACTCACCGACACCCTCGCCGGTCCGCCGCTTGCCATCGCCCTCCTCGCCATGGCGGTCGCGCTCGTCGTTCTCGTCGACATCGTGCCGCGGTGGGTCGGAAGGACGAGGCCCGGCAGGCTCGCGTATCGCCTCGTCGGATTGCTGCACATCGCTTACGTCGTAGGTGCCGCAGCAGGTGAACTCATCAACGATCCGGAGGAGCAGGTCCAGGATGATCCCGATGAGCAGGCGGAGGCGGACGAGCGCGCCCTCATCCGTTCGGTCATCGAGTTCGCCGACACCATCGTGCGCGAGGTCATGGTGCCTCGCACTGACATGATCACCATCAGTGGCGATGCCTCGACGGACGACGCGGTCGACCTCGTGCTCTCGAGCGGGCGTTCGCGAATACCCGTGACGGGCGACTCGATCGACCACATCATTGGTGTGATCTTCGGGAGGGACCTGCTGGAGCTGCTCGACCGGGAAGCGCCCCCTCGCACGGCAGGGGAACTCTGCCACGAGGCCTACTTCGTACCGGAGACGAAGCCGATCCCGGACCTCCTGCGCGAGATGCAGCGCAAGCAGCAGCACCTCGCCATCGTCGTCGACGAGTTCGGCGGTACGGCGGGGATTGTGACGATCGAGGATCTCGTCGAGGAAATCGTCGGGGAGATCGCGGACGAGTACGACGAAGAGGAGCCGATGATCGTCGAGGTCGACGGGGAGTGGATCGTCGACGCACGGCTCGATGTCGATCAGCTCGCAGACCTCGTCGGAGCGGTCCTGCCCTCCGCAGAGTGGGACACCGTGGGCGGTCTCGTCCTCGAACTGGCAGGTCGGGTCCCCGAGGAAGGCGAGCGCTTCGACTACGAGGGCCTGGCGTTCGTCGCGACCTCTGTTCAGGGTCGTCGCGTATCGAAGGTTCGGATCGGTCGCGCGTGACGCACTTCGAAACGAGGTCCGGCTTCGTCGCGGT
>CAZYGP010000060.1:0-10231 GCA_964647265.1 uncultured Acidimicrobiaceae bacterium
CGAGGCAAGGGCCGTGACCGCAGCGCAGCGAAGGGCGCGGCCCTGTGTCCGCAGAGTCCGCAGCGGAGCCCAGCCGACGGCTGGGAGACACGGAGAAGGAGCAGAGCAGCGTAGGATCCTCATAGAACCGGCCAAGCGCGCAGGGGGCCTTCGGAAGGGCTGGAGGCAAGCCCTCGGCGTCCTTCAGCCCCTCGCGATTTGGGGTCGTGCACGTACTGGGTCGTTGAGGAATCCTCCCTTAGACGACGGCGGCGAGGACGTCCTCTACCGATACGTTTCTGGAGAGTGGAGCGTCGCGCACCGGACGGTGCTCAGTTGCCTCCACGTGGCGAGTGGAGTCGAGTGCTGCCCGACGCGGAGCGCCGCTACCGGGGCGGAAGGCGTCGTCTGCTGACGGGCGTAGGACTGAGTAGTCGCGGTTGGCTCGAAGGCGTGGATGTCTGGGGCGTGTTGAAGAGCAGACGTCCGACAACCTCGGCTCGAGAGTCAACGGTCTGAGCCGAAGTTGTTTTCTGCACCCCGCCAGGATGGTGGCTTGATCGACGATGCGATCGAAAAATACAGGGCTATCGCAAGCGGGTATCGGGAGCCGATAGCTATCGTGGCAACATCTTTGGGGAGTTGCGCTCCGAGCTCGCAAGGCGCGGCTTTTCTGGAAATGCTTGATACCTGTCTCCACAAACACGGACGGGAAATCAGATCAGGCCCAGATCACAAGCAAGCGTTTCAGCAGTTTCTGACGAAGCCATTTGCGAGGCAGAACGCCCATGCCCTGGCCAAGCGAGTGTGCGATCGTGAGATGCAGAAGGGTCGGTTGAAGCACCAATGACTACGAACCAATCGCCCGAGAGGGGAGATCGCCTGCGTCTTGATGGCGAGCTCATCACTATCGAGACTGCGACACCGACCGACACCGGCTTCGATCTGATTGTGCGGCGCTCGAGTGGAGCGTTGGTCGACCGAACCGTAACCTGGGAGCAGCTCGCCAAAGCGCGGATCCCCGAGAACGACGGCCAGGGCCAGCCCGCTCGTGGGCTCGCCGGCCTTTGGGGCCGCTGGATGCAATACACCTCGCATCGCCTGCGTTCCGCAGCCTTGGCAACACGGCCTCTCAAACCTTTTGCACACCAGGACGAGGCGGTCTTCGACCACATGCTTCCGCAGCCCCGGCTGCGGTTCCTGCTTGCTGACGAGCCGGGCACCGGCAAGACGATCATGACAGGGATGTACCTGGTGGAAGGCCGGCGCCGTGGCCTGATTCCAGGCCCTTCGATGATCATCGTGCCCGCCCACCTTGTGCCGAAGTGGCAGGAGGAGCTTGAGGATTTTTTTGGCATCCGTGCCAGCATCCTCAGTCCAGAGGTCGCTCGCGATCCGAAGGATCTGGATCCCCGCGTCAGTGTATGGGTCACGAGCATGGACCTCTTCACTCGCAACGCCGACGTGCGGCGCAAGGCGGCAGGATCGCATGCATCTTGGTCGCTCTGCGTCTTCGACGAAGCGCACCGTCTCACCCCGACCTCTCGCTACCTGGTGGCGGCCCAGGAAGTTGCATTCAGGTCGCACCATCTGCTTCTTCTGACCGCCACCCCTCATCGTGGCAAGGAGCATTTCTTCCGCGGCCTCTGCAATCTGCTCGACGCAGCGCTCTACCCGTGGGATTCCGGCGATGACCACTACGACAGCCGGCTGAAGCCGAGCAAGCTCTCATTTCTTCGCCGGATGAAAGAGGAGCTGCGCGATCTCGATGGCGCACGCTTGTTTCCGAACCGCTTCGCGGAGACAAGGCCAGTCACCTTGGGTGACCTCGAGCGAGCTGCCTACGAAGCGGTGATGTCCTACGCCGAGAGCTGGTATGGCGAGAACTCCACGTTGGCCTTGTCGATCTACGGAAAGCGCGCCGCTTCGTGTCTTCCCTCTGTCGAAGCTACCCTACGCCGCCGCCTCGAGTCTATCTCCGGTTCCGCAGCCACGCGCGGCACAGGCCAGCTACCTCAGGCATTCGCGGAAGGCCTGCGTGGCGACGAGCCGCTTTCTGCGGCATTCGAGGACCCGGACGATCAAATGCGAGCCGAAGATGTGGTCGTCGGCGCGGCCACCAAGGATAAACAGGGCGAGATTCATGTGGTCGAGGCCCTGCTCGCTCAATTGCGCGCGGCGATCGAGCATGGTGGTACGCCCGCGAAGTGGGTCGCCGCTGAGGACCTGATGGCCCACCATGGTATCAAGCCCGGAAATGGCCAGCTGCTGGTATTTACGGAGTTCGCGGACACCGCTCGCTGGCTCACACAGCGGTTCAAGGAGGCCGGCTACACGGTGGAAACACTGGAGGGCGCCGTCGATCACAAGTCGCGCCATGAACTCCAGCGACGCTTTCTCGCGGGCGACTTTCAAGTGCTCGTCTCTACCGACGCCGGGGGAGAAGGAATAAATCTCCAAAGCGCGCACGTGATGATTGACTGGGACATCCCCTGGTCTCTCGTTCGTCTCGAGCAGCGTATGGGGCGGCTGCATCGCATTGGGCAAAAGAACGACGTGTTTGTCTACCACCTCGTTGCCCCTGAGACCCGCGAAGGTCGCGTCCAGGAGGTCATTCTCGGCAACCTCCAAGCCGCCGGCGAGAGCTTGGGAGGGCGGATCTTCGACCTTCTCGATGCCACCGTTAGTCGGGCTGCTCCGAGTTTCGACTTTGCCCGCGCTCTCGCAAAGGCTCAAGCCGATCCCGCAGGAGAGATCTCCATACCTGATATCGCGACTCTCAAGAAAGCTGGGGAGGCACTTGCCAACGAAGACAAACACTTGCGCTCCAAGGTCGATCAGATCGCGGCCGATGTCCGATTTCGCGCCGATCGCTTGGAGGCGATCAACCCTGTCATCGTCGACGGGTTCCTTGATGCGCTGGCTCACTCCCAGGGCTGGATCGTTGGAGCCGGACCCGCTGAAGGAATCCGCCGCGTGCAAAGCACAGGGCCCCTCCCTGCAGCGCTCGGCGGTGGATCAAGCCGATATGTCGCCGCCGAGGGAGGAGCCGTGCAACGGGCGCAAGCCGATGGTGCAACGGGTCTCGATGACGTCGTCGTGCTGGGGCCAACCGAGGCCGCCTTCACTGAGTTGGTCGACCTCAGCATCGAGACCGGACAGCCTGAACTGCTCCGCGGCTGCCGGCTCATCGACACGGGCTCGCTCACCAACTACGCCCTGCTCATCTACGAGGCTGAACTTCGCATGAACGACGGAGTGCGCCAAGTCGCGCGACCCGCCCCGCTTCTTGTGCGCTGGTCGGGCGCGGGCGCCTTCGAGATCGCGTGGGAGGCACTCATGAGCCTGAAGCCAGCGGTCGGGCCGGCCGGTGGCAAGCCCACTCTTGCGCAGCGCGCTGATGCTGAGGCGGAGGCGAAGGCTGCACTCAAGCGCGAGGTCAAGCGGCAAATGACCGAGCGGCTCGGCTGGGTAGACAAGGCACGGGCGCAGCTCACCGAGCTAGAGGACCGATTCCTCGCCGAGATCGCGGAACGCCCCAAGGCCGAGCGCCTGGGGCGCCAGGCCACATTCAAGAAGTTAAAGAACGACCGCCTCGCTCAATTGGAAGAGCTCGAGGATGTGCAGCCCACCGGAATCCGACTGCTTGGCTGGGCGCAGGTTGGTGCCGGGGTCACCATCGACAACCTCGGTTACGAGCCCAATGCAGAGAAGGTCGCCGTCGCCAAGGTCATTGCCGAACTCGAGGCGCTCGAATATGTGGTGGACGACCGCCAGACTGCGGGCGTCGGCTACGATCTCCTTGGGAGGCACCGCCACGGCGGCGACCAGCGCTGCGTCGAAGTAAAGGGGTTCACCGGAACGATGGGGGCGGTGTGGTTGGAACAAAATGAGTGGGCCCAGGCGCTTCAGAGGGGCGACGACTACTGGCTTTACGTCGTCGACCAATGTGCCTCCCTGCCAAGCGTCAGGGTGAGGATCAGGAACCCGGCGCAGGCGTTCGGGGCCGGAGCGGGAAGGATCCAGAGATTCCAGATTAAGCTCTCGCAACTCCGAGAAAGGGCGGACCAGGGGTGAGTTGCGCTTCGGGAACGCGCATGATTGACCGGTGGTTCCCGGTCGCCGCCGTTGACGAGGCATGTGGAACACCGACTGGATCGGGGCGGGTTGAGAAGGCGATCTTCACTTGGTTCGCCTCGAGGCCAATCGCGCAGGCTCGGGCCGCTGTACTCACTTCTTTGCTGCCCGATGATCCGGCGCTCAAACCGATGATAGATTCCGCCATCCGCCATGCGGACCTGAACGCGATGGACAAGCTCTCGGAGCAAGTAGTCGCGAGCTATGGCGGAAGTGCTCCGGTGGTGCTCGATATGTTCTCGGGTCGGGCCATCATCCCTCTCGAGGCGGCGCGAGCGGGCGCGAGCGCTATCGGCATCGACCTTTCGCCGGTGGCGACTCTTGCTGGTCGCCTTCTCGCCGACTATCCGGCTCGTGACTGGTCGAGCGAACCACCTCTCCAGTTTGGCGCTGCCAGTACTGGTGAGGGCATCCTCGGATTCGAATCCGGCGGCCGATCGAGAGGTCGCCTTGCGCGTGATGTCAGGACCGTTCTCGTAGAAGTCGGCCGGCGCGTTGCAGAACGCATGGAGCCCTATTACCCACGAAATAGGTTTGGAGAGTTCCCATGGGGTTACCTCTGGGCCGTAACCATGCCTTGCGACGGGTGCAAACGCCGGTTCCCGCTCCTGGGATCGCTCATCCTCCGATATCCCTGCAAGAAGGGAGGTGATTCTGGTCAGTCGCTTCACCTTACCGTCGCGAAGGATGGCTGGCGAGTTCAGGTGATCGACGGGCCTCCGACTCTGCAGCCAACCTACGCTTCCGGTCTCAAGGGTGATGGAACCAAGAGGAAGGGCAAAACCGCTCGTTGCCCATGCTGCGCCTACATACATCCTTTGGAAGCGGTGAAGGCGAAAGGAGAAGCTCAGCAATACGAGGATCAGCTGCTCGTCGTGGCTGACACCGACGAACGAGGTAAACGATTCTTTCGTCTGCCTACTCCCGAGGAGGAACGAACGGCCGCTGCAGCAAGCCTTGGAGTAGACAGCCTCGGGCCGTACTCAGCAGTGCCCGATGAAATCATACCGGCCGGGAATGTTCACACCGTCATGGCGAGTGGCTACGGCTACCGCCGCTTCGGCGACTTGATGTGTGACCGGCAGACTCTTAGCTTCGTGACGACAATCATGGAGATTCGGACAGTTCACAGTGAGCTCATCGCGTCCGGCCTTTCCGCCGGCTACGCCCGAGCCCTGATCTCTTATGCCGCTTCGGTGCTCTGCAAGCGCCTGCGACGAAGCACTCGCGGCGTACGAATTCTCCAACACGGCGCTCCGGATGGTTCGAAGCGCAGCTACGAGCAGACATCCGACCTGTTCTCGAACGAGTCGAAAATCAACTTCCAGTTCGACTTCTTCGAGGCAGGTCCTGGCGACGGCGCGGGTACGTGGTCGTCGGTGTCGTCTTCGGCTGTCCAGGCGATTGACAAGGTGCTCAAAGAAACAAGTGGCCGACCGGCTCGGCTACACAGGGCGTCGGCAACCGCGTTGCCTATTCGCGACGGCTCTATCGACGTCGTAGTGACGGACCCGCCGTATTACGACATGGTTGAGTATGCCGACGCATCAGATCTGTTTCATGTTTGGCTGAAGAGGGCACTCTTTGATATCGAACCCGATCTCTTCGGACCGGATGCTCAACAGACAACCGGTCTCCAAGACAAGAATCAGGAGATCATAGTCCGGCGCGTGCACGAACCGGCCCGTGTCAAGCACGACACCGAGTTTTACGAGTCCATGCTCGCGGTGTCATTCGCAGAGGCACGTCGTGTCCTGAAGACCGATGGCCACCTTGTAGTGGTGTTTGGCCATTCGGATCCCGATGCATGGCGACGCCTGCTCGGCGCGCTACAGACCGCTGGGTTCGTGGTGACCTCAGCGTGGCCGTCGCGGACCGAATCGGCCAACACCGGCGTGGCGTCGATCAAGGTCACGGTGTCGATTGGGTGTCGGGTTGCACCAACTCAGCGGCCATTGGGAATGGCATCTGCCGTCGACCGGGAGGTGATCGAGGCGGTTATGGAACGAGTTCGTCAGTGGGACGCAGACGGCCTCGCGCTCGAGGATCAGCTGATGGCCTCCTACGGTCCAGCGATGGAGGTGTATGGCCGATACATTCGGGTCATCAACCTTGACGGTTCCGACGCTGATCTCGATCGATACTTGACCATCGCCCGCCGTTCCGTGCGTGACGCGATGCGTTTGCGGGTCGATGAACTGCCGCTCGAGACGTTCGACGCTATCACGCGATTCGCGGTTTTCTGGCTGCGAGCCAAGGGACGCAGCGAGGTGCCGAAGGGTGAAGCGAGATTCTTCGTTCAGGCAGATGAACTTCATCTGGCTGGTCTACGGGATCGCATCCTAGTTGAGTCCAAGACTGGATTTCAGCTGCGCCTCGACGACCCTGGCCCGATTGCTTCGGAGGTATCGGTGTTCGAAGTAGTGCGCGCGATGGCCCACGCCTGGGACTTGGGCGGCACGGAGGCGGTGGCCGAGGTGATCAACCTCGCAGGGCGGGAATCGAACGACCAGCACGTGTGGGCCGTCGTCGCGGATCTCACGAACCATTTGCCTGCCTCGGACAAGATGGCCAAGGCGCTTGCGGGAATTAGGCGCACCTCGTCGACGATCTCGACATTGGTCGGAAATGTTCGCGAAGCTCACAGCCAAATCGATCTGTTCGATAAGGCAGAGGACTGAGACTATATGGCGACTGTCGCGAACTGGACGGAACTGCTCACGCTTCGCCCAGAAGTCATCGCATCCGACGGAGGCGTGGGGGAGCTACAGATGAGCCTCCACAAGGCGGTATTTCAAACCGTTGACGTGCCGTACCGGAACGTTGCCTACTACGCCGACATCACCGAGCCCACCCCGAACCTCGTCGGGTTCTTCTCCCGGATTGCGCGCCGTCTTGCCGACGCTGGAGAGTCCGTGGCCCTCTACCACCTCGACCAGGGTATGGGTGGTGGCAAGTCCCACGCGCTAGTGGGACTTCATCATATGGCGGCGAACCCGAAGGCCTTCTTCGCTACCGAACTGGGCAAATCGATTCTCACCGAGGCAAGAGCGGGAGGCGCGAAGGTTGATTTGACAGGTGCCCGGGTCGTGACTCTCACGGCCGACCACTTCTCTCCCGGCAAGCCGACGGAGTTGTTCGGTCCGGCCCTAAACTTGTTCGAGCGATTTTTGTGGGCGCTTCTCGAGGGCAACCGTAAGCAGTACGACATCTACGTGGCCAAGGGCGCGAACAAGTCCACTCTTCAGGAAGCGCTCGGTTCGGTTGGGCACCCGGTCCTGATTCTGCTGGATGAGCTCATGGACTACGCTATGGAGCTGTCCAACGTCGGTGTCGTCGATACGATGCCGGGAGAGCAGGCGTTCCTCAATGCCTTGATGGATGCCTGTGATGACGTCCAGAGCGTTGCCTTCGTTGTAGTGATGATCCGTTCCGAACTTGACCCAGAGGGCTATACACCGCTTGCCGAAGGCTTCCGCGAGTACATCGCCCGGCGGTTGAACCGCAACGGGACCACGGTAGCCGTCACCGAAACCGGCGACTTTGCTGCCATCATCCGCCGTCGGATTTTCGAGCGACCGAAGGGGAAGCTGCCCACAGCCAAACTGGCAAAGGACTTCCAGGCAGCCATTGACAACGATCCCGCCTGGGGGCAACAGGTGATCGATAGATCCGGCTCTGGCAAGGGTCTCGTCACCCTTGCTGACCGCATCGCTCAGAACTACCCGTTTCACCCCGACCTCATGGACCTGGTTCAGAATGAGTGGGGCAAGGCTCAGGGCTTCCAGCGCGTTCGCTCGACAGTGGCGATCTTCGCTCTCGCCGCTCTGCATTGGATCCGTGTCGCCGAGGCCGGCGAGTGGGTGCCACCTCTCATTGGGGTCGGCGATCTCCCCCTAAGCGGCGTGAGGGGTACCGGCAGGGTTCCCCAGGCCCGCTGCCTCGACGCCTTATTGAACTCGGGCCTCCTGCTCGGCAACGATCGAGCCATTCAGGGGTACCGCGCTGTCGCCACTACAGATATCTGCTCCGCTGACGGTGCCAGCGGCCGGGCGGTTGAAATCGACCGCAGACTCCACGAGTCCAAGGTTGATGCCGGTCAACCCCACCCGGCGCAGCGCATGGCTGCGGCCCTATTCGGCCTAAGCCTAGTCGGCCGCGCGCAAGGCCGCCGCGGGGCCACGAAGGCCGAGCTCATGGCGGCGTTAATGCTCCCGGCTAATGGACGGCCCAGCTCCTTTGCAGCGGTTGAAGAGGTCTTCTTGATTCTTACAGGCGATCAGGGCTTGGGAGCACTGGAAGTCAACAAGCCCTCCAACTCGGTTCCCCGGTACTGGCTCACGATCAAGCAGACGCTTCGGATGTTCTTCAACTCGGCGAAGACCCAAATCTCCGAGGCCCAAACTTTCGCCCTGGTCTGGGAGGCCACCCAGAGCTTGGCGACCAAGGGCCAATTCGAGGAGGTCCACTTCGTCGAGCAACCCAGCAGCAAGCAGTCGCTTGTAGATGTAGCAAGTGGGTTGGACAGCCAGGCGAACCGCCTTGTAGTTCTCGACCCTCGTTCCTGGACGCTTCTGAATGGGGACGACGGCAAGTCGCGATCCGATATTCGCCGTATATTCGGCCTCGGCGACGATGGATTGCGCGTGGACAATGCCGCGAGCTGCGTGGTCGCGGCTGCCAACACGTACCAGCGGCGCTACGCAATTCAGGCGGCTCACGACGTCCTCACCTGGCGACTTGTCGTCGGCCAGGTCGTCGAAGAAGATGAACTCTCTGACGTGCACCGGAAACTCGCTGAGGCTGAGGACAAACTCAAGAGCAAAGTCCGCTCTGCCTACCGCAACTACGCCTACCTCACGCGCAAGGACGAGCAACTCAAGGTTGTCTTCGCTCGCTTCGACGACGACAAGCAGTCTGCGCTTGCCGGTAACGACGTCTGGGGAGCATTGGTTGCCGCCAACCGAGCCGTTGGCGAGTACCCAGATCCCATCGAAAAGCGCAGGAAGCGAGTGAAGCTGTCCGAGGTGTACGTCGCCCTATTGCTCGACTCCTTCGATCGGCACCTGACATTGAAGGACATCGTGTGTTCCTTCTACAAGGACCCGCGATTCCCCCTCGTCCCAAGCCTCGACGAGATTCGCCAGGTGATCTTCGACCTTCTCCAGCCGGCCGCTCACGCAGGCCCCGGCACAGGCGGTTGGGAGCTACTCGGATCCGATGGAGTTCGCCTCAACGTTGACGGTCCAAAGCAGCTCGCTATCAGCTCGATCCAGCAACAGATGCGCCGGGCAAGCGCTGAGCAAACGACCAGCTACGAAGGTGACATTGGACACAAGGGTACGGCGACGAGCGGGGATACGGGTCGCACAGGAACCGTGGCGGACACCGTTGGTCGCGCTGACACCGGTGCTAGCGGGGCTTCAGCCGACAGCAGCAAGCATGCGGGGAGCGAGACGTACTCGTGGTACCGGGTAGAACTCAACAATCGCTCGATCACCGATGGCGCTCGGCGAGAAGGAATACGTACTCATCTCATTTGGCTTGCCTCGCAGCTCGACAACGACGCCCTCGATCACCAGCTCATCACCCTCAAGTACGAGCTGATGGCAAGTACGAACTACGATTTAGCGGCGGACCTTCGAGCCAGGGCCCAGGCCATGCAGGCCAACAAAGTGGACGTCGAAGAGGAGTCCTGACCTCACTCCGGGAGTTTCCGTCACCGCTCATCGGAACGCCGAGCGAAGTCACTGCCGAAGGGTCCAACTCTACACCCCATCAGATTGGGGGCCTACGTTGGCGTTCCGATCCTTAGCAAACTTGGCATACAACTTGTAGCGGCGCGGATTGGAACAGCGACCGTGTGGCGCGCGATTGCAGACAACCAACACGGCTCGTGTGCCACGCTGAGCGGTAACTGAGACTCGCATACAAACGCCCTGGCTTGGGCCGGGCGTTTTGCGGCCGGGTGAGGCGTGACGGCGCGCGGGCTCATCCAGTGGCCAATTGGTTGACAGCATATAGGTCCGCCAGAAGATGTCGCATAGGGGACTCCTCCACCCGCTGCGCACCGCTGGCTGACATTGGTTGGCCGATCTGGAGGTGGCGGGGCAGG
>CAZYGP010000061.1:0-280 GCA_964647265.1 uncultured Acidimicrobiaceae bacterium
TGGCGCGAACCTCAACGCCATGGTCGGGATCGCAGAACCCGGTTCGTTCGGATCCGACGTGTCCCACCTGAATCTGCACAAGACCTTCGCCATCCCCCACGGCGGAGGGGGCCCAGGCGTGGGACCGATCGGCGTGCGGTCCCACCTCGTGCCGTTCCTCCCCGGTCACCGCCATGTCGGTGGGCACCGACCCGACGGTTCCTTCGGAGCGGTGTCCGCGGCGCCATGGGGATCGGCGGGCATCCTCCCGATCTCGTGGATGTACATCGCCATGCTCGGG
>CAZYGP010000061.1:290-9987 GCA_964647265.1 uncultured Acidimicrobiaceae bacterium
GGGCCCCAGGGCCTGCGGCGCGCGACCGATGTCGCGATCCTGAACGCCAACTACCTGGCACGCAGGCTCGGCGACCACTACCCGGTGCTGTACACGGGACCGAACGGCTTCGTGGCCCATGAGTGCATCCTCGACATCAGGTCCATCCAGCACGACACGGGCGTCACGAACGAGGACATCGCCAAACGCCTGATCGACTTCGGGTTCCACGCCCCGACGATGTCGTTCCCGGTCGCTGGCACCCTGATGATCGAACCGACCGAGTCCGAGTCGAAGTACGAGCTCGACAGGTTCGTGGATGCCATGCTCGCCATCAGAGCCGAGATCGACGCCCTCGACGGACCTGACGCGGTGGAGGGTTCGGTCCTGCGCAACGCCCCGCATCCGGCTGAGGACCTCGTTGCTGACGCGTGGGACCGCCCGTACAGCCGTGAGCAGGCCGCGTATCCGGTTGCATCGCTGCGTCGCGCCAAGTACTGGGTGCCGGTCAGTCGCATCGATAACGCCTACGGGGATCGCAACGTGTTCTGCTCGTGCCCCCCGATGGACGACTACGCCTGATCCGTATCCGTCCCGTTCTTGCGTAACTGGGTTCCACCCATGGCTGGTGCAACCCAGTTACGCAAGAACCTCCAGGGCGGTCATGAGGTCGGCGAGGAATCGTTGGCCGAGCGCACCGTCGATGAGGCGATGGTCGTAGGACAGGTCGATGGGAGCGACGAGGCCGATCGCCACCTCACCGTCTTCGACGATCGGCGTGGGTGACGCCCTTCCGATCGAAAGGATCGCACTCGTTCCCATCGGGATGATCGGGGTGCCGTGGCCCCCACCAAGCGCGCCGATGTTCGAAACCGTGAATGTCTGCCCCGTGACCTCGCCTTGCGTGACCGTCCCGTCGATCGCTGCCGTTGCGAGGCGCCCGATCTCGACCGCCAGATCGCGGAGGGACAGGGAGTCGGCATCCTTCACGACCACGACCATCAACCCTCTCTCGGTGTCAACAGCGAACCCCATGTGGATCCGATCCCGATAGGCGACGGTCGTCCCTCGGAACGCGGCGTTGAACTCCGGATAGCGGACGAGCAACGGCACGACCGACATCGCCACCAGTGCCTCGATGGGCACGCGTCCGCCATCGTCGCGCGTCCGGGATTCGAGGAGGGCTTCGGCCCGAATCTCCGCCTGCACGGTGACGTGGGGAATGGTCGACCACGACTCCGCCATGTGGGAGGCGATCGCCCTGCGGGTGGCGCTGAGGGGGACGAGGCGTTCCGCGGGTAGACCTCCGGCCACACGCTCGACATCGTCCCTCGTGACTGCACCACCGGGACCGGTTCCCTCGACGGAAGTGAGATCGACACCCAGGGAGTCTGCGAGCTTGCGAACGGCAGGCGTTGCACGGACGTGAGGCGATCCGATGCTCGAAGGCGGCGTCAGGGATGTCGAGGCGTCCGTTGGACGTTCGCCGTCTCCGTGGTCGGTGTCAGGCGCTCCTTCGGCAGTGACGTCGAGGCCCTCGCCGCCGTCGACGATGAACAGCACCTCACCGACGCTCACCGTGTCGCCGACGGCGCCCATGAGGCGATCGATCGTGCCGGCGTGCGTCGCTGTGATCTCGACCGTCGTCTTGGCTGTCTCGACCTCGACGACCGGCTGTCCGACGGCGACCTCGTCGCCGAGCGAGACGAGCCAGGCCACGATCTCGGCCTCGGTGAGGCCCTCGCCGATGTCTGGCAGGCGGAATTCGTGCGGCATCGGGCCGCAGGCTACCCAGTTGCGCCGCTGTGCGACGGTCGCACCGCCGCCCGAACCGCTCCGTTGGCTGAGGACCGCCCCGAAACCCTGATCAGTTCCTCGAGCGGAATGGCTCTCCGGACTCGGCGTGTTCGACGAGGATCCGTGCGGGAGCGAACCGCTCGCCATGGCGCTCCTCGAGAGCCTTCAGCTTGGCGACCACGACGTCCGCGCCAAGGTGGTCGATCGTCCAGAACGGGCCCCCGCGGAACGGTGGGTATCCAAGGCCGAAGACTGCCCCGATGTCCCCATCCCGGGGGGAACGGAGGATCCCGTCCTCGAGGCATCGTGCTGCCTCGTTGATGAAGGCGAGTGTCACTCGCTCCTGGATCTCGGACCGCGGGACGATCCTTCGAAGGGATGGCAATCCGAGCGCGGCGTACACGGTCTCGTCGACGCCACCTCGCTCGCCCTTGGCATACGTGTAGAAGCCTCGTCCGTTCTTGCGTCCCTTTCGATCGTCAGCGATGAGGCCCGCCATCATCGGGGGACCCTCCATCCTGGCACCGAAGGCGTAGGCGAGGATCAGGCTGATGTGCGCGCCGACGTCGATGCCGACCTCGTCGGCGAGGAGCAGCGGGCCCACGGGGAATCCCCACGCGGTGAGGGCATCGTCGATCGCGTCGACCGATGCCCCTTCCTCGAGGAGGAACTGAGCCTCCACCGAGTACGGACCGAGGACACGGGTGGTGTAGAAGCCCGGCCCGTCGTTGACGACGATGACGGTCTTCCCCTGGTCCTTCCCCACCCGGACGGCCGTGGCGGTGACCCAGTCGGCGGTCGTGTCGGTGCGGACCACCTCGAGCAGGGGCATCTTCTCAACTGGGGAGAAGTAGTGCATGCCGATGACGGTCTCTGGCCTGGAGCTCGCCTCCGCAATGAGGCTGATCGGGAGCGATGACGTGTTCGATGCGAAGATCGCGTCGGGACGTGCGACCACCTCGAAGGACTCGAGGATGGATCGCTTGACGTCGAGATCCTCGAACACCGCCTCGATTGCGATGTCCGTGCTCGCGAATCCTCGCCATGTCGTCGACCCCGTCACCCTGTTGCGGACCCGGTCCACCTCGAACTGCGACATCCTGCGGCGCTTCGCGCGCTTGGAGAGCACCTTCGAGACGTACCCGAGTCCCCTCTGCACGCCCGCCTGGTCGACCTCCTTGATCCGAACCGTGTGACCTGCGTTGATGGCCGATACGGAGGCGATGCCCCCTCCCATGAGCCCTCCGCCGAGGACGGCGACATGGTCGACGGAGCGGGCGGAGGCGTCAGAGTCGACCCCGGTGTCGGCCTTCAACTCGTTCGTTGCGAAGAAGATCGACCGGAGTGCCTCGGACTCGGGGGTGAAGACGAGCTCGGCGAAGAAGCGGATCTCCGCCGCGAACCCGGCCTCGCGTCCCTGGTCGACCCCGATACGGATCGCCTCGATCGCCCGCTTGGGTGCCGGATAGTGGCCTCCCGACTCGGCGAGCATGGCGTCGGTGGCTTTCGAGAAGAGGACCCTCCTGCCCGCAGGGTTCTTCTCGAGTGCGAGCCTCTGGAGGTTCCTCGTCGAGACATTCAGGGCGATGACCCGTTCGGGCGGGGGAGCGTCGATCGCCTCGAGCGCGCGCTTTCGGGCGACGTCGAGGAGAACCTCCTGTGGCACCACCTCGTCGACGAGGCCAATGGACCGTGCCTTGTGATGGCGCACGGGTCGACCTCCGACGATCAACTCGAGCCCGGCGGTGAGGCCGACGGTCTCGGGCAGGCGCTGCGTTCCCCCTGCGGCGGGGATGACGCCGAGTTGCACCTCGGGCTGTCCGAGCTGGGTTCGCGGGCTGTTCGTGCAGATCCGCATCGACGCGGTCAGTGCAAGCTCGAGTCCTCCGCCCAGGCACGCACCGTGGATTGCAGCCACGACTGGCTTGCCGGCCACTCGGTGCAGATCTTCGATGCGGCGGAAGAGGTCATGGGCGACCTGGAGGCCCGCGATGGCGTCCTCTGGGGTCGTGAACGTGTCGAACATGCGAATGTCGGCCCCCGCAAGGAAGTCCTTCTTGGCCGAGCCGATCACCACAGCCCTCACATCATCCTGCTCGAGTCGGGCGATGATCTCCTCGAACTCCGTCGTGAGCTCGACTCCGAGGGTGTTCATGGATTCGCCCTGTCGGTCGATGAGAACCGTTGCGACGCCATCGTCGGTGAGTTCGAAGTGGAAGTTCTCGAAGGTCATGTCACTTCTCCAGGATCACAGCGGCACCGAGACCCCCTGCTGCGCACTGAGTGACGAGTGCGGTGCCTCCGCCCCGCCTGTTGAGCTCGTTCGCCATCGTGATGAGTTGTCGTGCACCGGTGGCTCCGAAGGGATGCCCGATCGAGATCGACCCTCCATAGATGTTGAAGGCCTCCTCGTCGATCTCACCGATCGCTTCGCTGCGACCGAGGTGGGCCGTGGCGAACTCCTTCGATGCGAAGGCCTTCACGTTCGAGAGAATCTGGGCGGCGAACGCCTCGTGCATGTCGACGAGGTCGATGTCGCTCAGCTTCATGCCAGCCCTTTCGAGTGCGATGGGTGTCGCGATCGAGGGACCCATGAGGAGCTGCCAGTTCGGATCCAGCGCGGCGAAGGCGTAGGAGCGGATGAACGCCCTCGGTACGTATCCGAGTGCTGTCGCCGTTTCCTCTGCCATGAGGACGACGGCTGATGCGCCATCCGTGAGGGGTGAGGCGTTGCCTGCGGTGACCGATCCGTACCTGCGGTCGAAAACCGGCTTGAGCTGTGCGAGTTTGTCCATCGTCGAGTCGGATCTCGGGAGCGTGTCCCGTTGGACCGAGTCCGAGTACCTCGGTGGCAGGGGGAGCGTCATGACCTCGCCATCGAAGATTCCAGCGTCCCAGGCGTCGACAGCCTTGCGGTGTGATCGCATGGCGAAGGCGTCCTGGTCGTCGCGCGAGATGCCGTTCTCCTTTGCCATCTTCTCCGCCGAGTCACCCATCGTCTCGCCTGTCGATCGCTCCGCGATCGCAGGCGGTACGGGAGCGAGGTCCCTGGGCCGGACGCGGCTGAACGCCCTCGCCTTCGAAGGGAGGTCCTTTGCCGAGTTCGCACGCATCAACGCGTCGACGAAGGCATCCGAATAGGTCACGGGCGGCTTCGACAGTGAGTCCGCGCCACCGGCAACGACAACGTCGACCTCGCCGAGCATGATCGCTTGCGCCGCGTCGACCACGGCCTGGGTCGAGGTCGCGCACGCACGCGTCACCGAGTAGGCGTCGACGCTCTCGGGGAAGGGACCCGCGAGGACGATCTCCCGGGCGATGTTCGGGGCGGCGACGTCCTGGACAACGGAGCCGTACACGACGCGATCGACCTGGGACCCGTCGAGGCCGGAGCGGGCGAGAAGCTCGGCCACGACAGCGCTCGCCAAGTCGAGTGTCGATTGGTCACGGAGCACGGTTCCCGACTTCGCGAAAGGCGTGCGCAGGCCGTCGACGATCGCGACCCTGCGCGGTGGGGTTGATGTCGCCATGGGCGGTACTCGATTCTTGAGCGGATGCTCAAGATTCTACCCGGCCTTCCGATGGGCGCGGTCGCGGGTGCACGGTGCACGGAACGCGGGCATCATGGGGGCATGGCGATGCACGATGAGGTCGGTGGAGGCGAGGGGATCGATGATCCGGCCGACGGTGATGTCGATGACGCCTTCCGAGCGATCCTCGAGGGCCTTCGGACCACGCTCCCCGGCGTGATGGTGCTGTTCGCCTTCCTCCTCACCATCCCGTTCCAGGCGCCGTTCACCGACCTGACGAGCGACGAGGGCGTTGCGTTCTACACGTCGTTCATCGCTTCCGCCATAGCAGTGGTGCTCCTCATCGCCCCGAGCGCTCACCAGCGGCTCAGGGCGCCACAGACCGGTGTGAAGAGGCACTCGCGGGCGCACCTCCTGTTCACCGTTCGTATGACGATCGTCGGCACCGTCGCGTTCGCCGTGGCGCTCGCGTCAGCTGTCTACCTCGTCACGGCGCTGTTTCTCGAGCAACGTGCCGCAGCGGCAGGCACGAGCCTCATTGCTGCGCTGGTGGCATGGGCGTGGTTCTACGTTCCCCTGGTCCGTTTCCGTCGTGACTGACAGGGATGCGGTGAAGCGCGCCGTCTGACGTCGGTGGGTTGTCGGGGTTGCGCCAGACGATGAGGGCAGACCAGCCGTCGGTCTCGTCGTCGGCGAGGTAATTCTCGAGGGCGCCGACGAGTTCGAATCCCTGGTCCATCTGGAAGGTGAGCGTCGGGTCATAGATCTGGCCTCCACGCACGGCGTCGATGTATTCGTGAGCTGTCATGTGGTGCCTGTGCGTGCCGAAGCCGTGGAGATGGCCGCCTGCGACGATCCCTTCCTTGCCGAGCGAGCGAACGAGTTCCTTCCGGAGCCTGTACAGCGTGCCGCCGATGCCGCGTCGGCGATACCCGGGGTGGACGGCGATGTCGGTTCCGTAGTACCACGCTCCGTTCGGGTCGTGGTTCCCGCATTGGTGTTCACCCGTGATGCCGATGATCGTGTGTTGGTAGTCCTCGAAATCGAAGTCGAGGAGGATGCCCGCTCCCTGGCCCACCACCGTGTCGCGGTCGAGGCACACGAAGAAGCCTTCGGGAAACGTCTCGGCATACGCGAGGATGTCGTCCTCCGTGAGCAGCTCATCGGGATCGGCCGTCGGGAAGGCGAGCCGCTCGAGTTCGGCGCAACGTGCGGCGAGCGAGGCGTCGAGGTTCGTGTAGGTGAGCTCCGTCATCGATCGGCGAGCGAGAAGTGTTCGAAGTCGTTGTCGGAGGGCACACCCCAGCACGCCCACAGGTCGCCCGTTCCCGGTCTCATGATCATGGCGCCCGAACTCTCGTAGTCGTATGGCGGCTCCGGACGACGGCAGATCGACCCCTGATCACGCAGGAGCTCCTGCATCTCATCGATCGTGTACGGCCTGTCGTGGTCGAGGGCCATCTGCGCGTCCGCGAGTCGCCTCGTTGAGGACTGCTCGAGCTCCACGGGCCGTTCTGCCTCGACGGCCTGTGTCGAAGGTACGAGGCAATGGTTGGTGTGGACGAGGGGCACTCCATCGAGTGCATCGACGTGGCGCACACTCGGTGTCGCCTCGATGGAGGCACCGCGCCCTTGTCCGTCCAGCACGAGGAAGTTGTGGCCGCCCGCCAGGGGCGCGTCGAGGATGGCAGCCATTGCGTCATCGAACGTCGTCGCAGCGAGTGCCCTGCGAACCACGAACGGCCACGTCACACCGAGGGCACCGTCGGCCGCTGTCAGGTTGTTGATCCCGACGGCGATGCCGACCTCGTTCATGCCGATCTGGCCAAGTGTTCCGTGCGTCGTGAACACGAAGGATCTCGGAGCGCCGTTGGGCGTGACGTCGAACATGAAGACGTGCGGCGTGGCAGAGGCGTGCATGTCCCATGTCTGGGCCAGGAAACCGTGGCCCTCGGACCGTGCGTCCGGTGTGATGACGGCCGTGCACGTGTCCTCGACGGCGGACCCGTGGGCGACGCGCCGGACCGTGTCGATGAAGTCCGTGTAGCCGCCGACGATGACCGCTTCGGCGGGTGAGATGCCGGCAGCATCCGCCATTGCGACCATCTCGACGAAGAGGTCCTCGTCGTAGTCGCGATGGGCGTCGAGCATGGCTTGGGCGATCGCGATGACTCCGGCTCGGTCGAGGTCCGTTCCCGTCCTCGACAGCCGGACACGGTCCTCCATGTAGCTTCGAATCTCCGAGGCGAATGCCGATCCGTGGGCGGATCCGATCGCCTCGGGCGTTCCGGAGGCTGCGAGTGTGACGAGGCGGTTCATCGTGTGAGTCCCCCTATGTACCTCGTCTGTGGCTCGAGGTACTCGAGGAGCCCCTCTGCTCCCGATTCACGCCCGAGTCCCGACCGCTTGACGCCGCCGAAGGGGGCCTCCGCCGTCACGGGATACCAATCGTTGATACCGACCATGCCGAACTCGAGCTCGTCCGCCACGGTGAACGCCGTCGCGAGGTCGGTCGTCCACACGAACGCGCTCAGCCCTTCCTCCACGGAGTTCGCGATCGCGAGTGCCTCGTCCACGTCTGCGAACGTCGTGATGGGGAGGACGGGCCCGAACACCTCTTCAGTCATCACCGGGGTGCCGGCGATGTCCCCGGCGATCACGGTCGGTGCGAAGAAGAACCCCGAGCCGTCGAGGCGGGTCCCACCGGTCGTGACGCGGCCGCCTGTGTCGACGGACTCCGAGACGATGCGGTCGATGCGGTCGCGCTGTGCCTCGTTGATGATGGGTCCCACCTCGGTCGCGCGAAGTGCGGGATCACCCACGACGAGTGCTGCCGTCCGCTCGGTGGCGAGAGATGTGAACTCCTGCGCGATCGATGCATGCACGATGAACCGTTGCGGAGCGATGCACGCCTGGCCGCCGTTGCGGTACTTCGCCGTCACGGCGCCTGCGACAACGGCGTCGAGGTCCGCAACGTCAGGCATGACGATCACGGGAGCGTTGCCACCGAGTTCGAGCGACAGCTTCGTGATCGTCCGTGATGCACCGTCCATGAGGATCCTGCCGACTCGCGTTGAACCAGTGAACTGCATCTTGCGGACGCGCCCATCGTCGAGCATGACCTGGGCAATCGCTCCGGGTTCGCCATTGACCACATTGATCACGCCTGCCGGAACTCCCGCGTCGGTGAGGGCTTCGCCGTACGCGAACGCAGAGCGTGGTGTGTACTCGCTCGGACGGACGACCACGGTGCACCCCGCCGCGAGCGCCGACGACGCGGCACGGTTCACGTTGTAGATGGGGAAGTTCCACGCGGCGATCACGCCGACGACGCCGACCGGCGAGTACGTGACCTCGATGCGACGCCCCGGAACCCTCGAAGGGATGATTCGCCCACCGAGACGGGTTGCCTCGGTGGCCGCGAATCGCAGGTAGTTCGGCGCGGACAGCCACTCGGCCCTCGATTGCGCGATGGGCTTTCCTGACTCCTCAGTCGTGATGACGGCGAGTTCGTCGGCTCTCGCGGCGATCAGGTCTGCTGCCTCCAGGAGGATCTCGGCCCTCGCGAAGGTGCCGAGCCCGCGCCAGTCGGGAAGTGCCGCCGATGCGGCGTCGATGGCCGCTCCCGCGTCAGGGCCCCCACCGTACGCGACCTGGTCGATGACCGATCCCGTCGCCGGATCGACGAGGTCCTGGGTTCCCCCGGCCAACGCATCGACCCAGGCGCCGCCGATCAGTTGCTTTGTCTTGTGCATCTCACATCTCGATCAAATCGTCGGACCCACAAGATCGTATCAGTTGCGATCTCGTCTGTCACACGCCATACTGCCGTGGATCAGCCGCTTCGCAATAGATTCGGTTGTGGAGGACGGGGAAGGCATCGGCCGGCGCCCAACGCATCCGATGATCGAACTCCGTATGCTGCCGGCACTCTACGGGCTGGCACGACGATCGGCGGACGGGAATGAGCGAGGCGGTACAGCTGACACAGGTGTCGAAGCACTTCGGCGACCTCGTCGCCGTCGACGCACTCGACCTCGACATCCATGACGGCGAGTTCTTCTCGCTCCTCGGACCGTCCGGGTGTGGGAAGACGACGACACTCCGCATGATCGCCGGGTTCGAGTATCCGACGTCGGGGTCCCTGAAGATCCACGGCAAGGAGATGGGCCTCCTCCCCCCGAACAAGCGCCCCGTCAACACGGTCTTCCAGTCCTATGCCCTGTTCCCCCACATGACGATCAAGGAGAACGTGGCGTTCGGCCTCCTGATGCGCAAGGTCGAGGCCTCGGAGATCGAGCGCCGCACGATGCGGGTGCTCGAACTCGTTCGGCTCGCCGATCGTGTCGATGCCAAGCCAGAGCAACTCTCGGGTGGCCAGCGCCAGCGCA
>CAZYGP010000061.1:9997-10181 GCA_964647265.1 uncultured Acidimicrobiaceae bacterium
CTGGTCAATGAACCAGAGGTCCTCCTCCTCGACGAGCCGCTGGGCGCCCTCGACCTCAAGCTTCGCCAGTCGATGCAGATCGAGCTCAAGGAGCTCCAGCACCGGGTCGGCATCACGTTCATCTACGTCACCCACGATCAGCAGGAGGCGCTCACCATGAGCGACCGGATCGGCGTGATGAGCG
>CAZYGP010000062.1:0-3184 GCA_964647265.1 uncultured Acidimicrobiaceae bacterium
CGCCTCCGTGAAGAGCTTCCGCACTCGCTCGCCGTGGTCGTCGACGAGATGGAGACAATGGACAACGGCGTGCTGCGGATCGCGGCGACGGTCTACGTCGAACGTGAATCCCAGAAGGGCATGGTGATCGGCAAGGGAGGAACGCTCATCCGCGACGTGGGGGCCGCGGCACGGGTGGATCTCGAGCGCGTGTTCGCGACGAAGGTCTTCCTCGACCTACGCGTTCGTGTCGAGAAGGACTGGCAGCGCAGCGATGACTTGCTCGATCGGCTGGGCTTCTAGGCCACTCGTTCGTCGGCAGACGCTCCGCCGCAGTTACTCCGGCCTTGGAACGAACCGGTAGCCCATCCCCCGAACGGTCGCGATGGCGTCCTTGCCGAGCTTTCGGCGGAGATAGCCGATGTACACGTCGACCACGTTGCTGCCGGGGTCGAAGTCATAGCCCCACACGTGCGAAAGCAGCTGCTCGCGTGAGAGGACCTGGTCGGGATGGCGCATCAGCGTCTCGGCGAGCGCAAACTCCCTCGCGGACAGCTCAATGTCCCGGCCATCCACCCGGAGCCGGCGCGTCCTCAGGTCCAACGAAACCGATCCGGACGTGATCGTCGTTGCGTCGGTACTGGCGGTGTCACGCAGGCGCGCCCGGATCCGTGCGAGAACCTCCTGGAAGGCGAACGGCTTCGTGACGTAATCGTCTGCACCACCCTCGAGTCCGGCGATCGTGTCGTGCACACCGCTTCTCGCGGTCAGGATGATGACAGGCAGGCGCTCGCCTCGCCTCCGGATCTCGGCAAGGACGTCGCTGCCGTCCATACCGGGTAACCCGAGGTCGAGGATCAGCAGGTCGAAGTCCTCGTCCCGGGCAGCGGCCGATGCGTAGATGCCATCGGAGACGACCGTCGTCGCATACCCCTCCGACCGCAGGCCCTTCTCGAGGAATGCGGCGATCCCCGGTTCGTCCTCAGCGATCAGGATCCTGCTCACGATGGCTCCTCCTCGGTCGGTTCCATCGGCAGCGAGATGGTGAAGATACACCCTGACGGATCGGCGGGGTCGAGGCGAACGGTTCCCCCGTGGCCTTCCGCGATGGCGGCGACGATGGCGAGCCCGAGCCCCGCCCCCTCTGTTCGATGCCGTTCGGCACGAGCGAACCGATCGAATATCCTCGTTCTGTCCGCTTCGGCCACTCCCGGTCCTTCATCCCGGACCCACAGCTCGACCCTGGCGCCGGAGATCCTGCTGCCGAGGTGCACGGGTGTGCCGGGCGGAGTGTGCACAGCCGCGTTCCTGAGCAGGTTCATCATGGCCTGGGTGATCCGATGGCGATCGGCCTCGATCACGACGTACTCGGCACCCTCGACCGTCCATGGGCGGTCGTCGAGCGTTGCGGCCTTTGCGGCGAGTTCGTGGGTCAGCTCGCCGAGGTCGACGGGACCACGCTGGATGAAGTCGGGTTGCTCGGCTTTCGCGAGGTCGAGAAGATCGTCCACGATCCTGGCCATTCGGTCGAGTTCGTCCGTGACGATGGCGAGCGTGTCGCGTCTGTCCTCCGGCTGATCCCCCATCACTTCGAGGTTGCCGCGGATCACCGTGATCGGCGTGCGCAACTCATGACTCGCGTCATCGATGAAACGGCGTTGCGAGGCGAAGGAACCATCGAGGCGGTCGAGCATCGAGTTGAACGTCCGGCCGAGCTCGGCGATCTCATCGTCGCCCCCTACGTCGATGCGTCGAGAGATGTCTGTCTCGTTGATCGATCGCGCCGTGTCGGTGAGTTCGCGCAGCGGGTGCAGGATTCTGCCGGCCGCGACCCACGCCATGACGGAGGCAAGGAGGAAGATGGAGCCGTACACGAGCGCGCCAAGCCTGACGACCTGATCGATCTCCCTCAACCGGTCGGCCATGAGGACGGCAACGACGAACACGCCCTCCGGCCCGTCCTGGGAACCCAGTGGAACGCCGATGTATCGAATCTCGCCAAGCGTGTCGTCCTCGAAGGATCCTCGCTGGCTTTCCGTAAGAGTCGCCCAAGAGTCGGCGCGCGGCAGCACGGCCAGTTGGCTTCCGATCACGTCTGTCTTGTACGCCTCGCCGGCGACGAAGGTCACGACGCCCTCGCCCGCGAGGGGAACGTTGCGGGTGAAGAAGGTGTCGAAGATCGCACCGACGTCCGTTCCGAAGGGTTCACCGGTGGATGGGTTCATTCCCGAGGCGAGCTGTCGGAGCTCGGCGACTTCCTGGTCGAGGGCGCTCTCGGCGGTATTGACCGCCTGTGCGAGCAGGAAGGTGCGCTGAATCAGCAGGGCGGCGATGAGGGACACGCCGAGGAGCACGACATACCAGCCGAGGATCCGGACGCGCACCGATGAGGCCCCCCTTCGGGGGCCCCGTGGCGTTGCTTCAGAGGCTGCCGGTGTTGTGCTCGCGGGTGTCATTGTGAGGGACTGTAGGGCGGTCGGCCTGATGGGCTTCGGCCTCATCCCATCGGTCCGGCCCGTGACCCTGGATCAGTCGGAGTCGAGGGAGTCGTCCGAGTTCATCGAGTCGTCAGGTGAGTCGTCAACGTTGTTGGCGATGGGATCGTCGTCCGAGTCCATCGAGTCGTCAGGTGAGTCGTCAGGTGAGTCGTCCGCGTTGTCGGCGACAGGGTCGTCCATGGAGTCGTCCGACCCGACCGAGTCGAGTGAGTCCATCGATTCGATCGAGTCTCCACCGAGCGGTCCGAAGGTCGGTCCTGGCACGATCTCGAAGGTCGGCTGGGTCGTCGAGGTGATCAGGCTGACGTCGATGCCACGTTGATCCGCTATCTCGATGGCGGGAGGTGTGCTCCGCTCGTCATTCCCGGTACTCGCTATTGCGATGCCGGTGATCCCGAGGGCGGCGACCGTCGATGCGGTTGCCATCACCTTCCAGTTCTTGAGGATCTGGTCCTTGGTCTGCATGGCTATCTCCTGGTCCTGTTCTCGATACGCGAGTGCCGATGTCGTGGATACGAGTGCCCACGGGTGTGCGGAGCGGTAGGCCCGATGGGATGTCGGGGGCTCATCCCATCGGGCCACTCCGTGATTCCGTTCAATCCGAGTCGAGTGAGTCGTCCGAATCGAGGGAGTCCGTTGATTCGATCGAGTCGTCCGAGTCGAGGGAGTCCGTTGATTCGATCGAGTCGTCCGAGTCGAGGGAGTCC
>CAZYGP010000062.1:3284-10125 GCA_964647265.1 uncultured Acidimicrobiaceae bacterium
GTCCGAGTCGAGGGAGTCCGTTGATTCGATCGAGTCGTCCGAGTCGAGGGAGTCCGTTGATTCGATCGAGTCGTCCGAGTCGAGGGAGTCCATTGATTCGATCGAGTCTCCGCCGAACGGCCCGTACGTCGGTCCTGGCACGATCTCGAAGGTCGGCTTGGTCGTCGAGGTGATGAGGCTGACGTCGACGCCACGCTGATCCGCTATCTCGATGGCCGGTGGCGTGTTCGGTTGGTCGTTGCCGGGGCTCGCCATGGCGACTCCGGTGATCCCGAGGGCGGCGACCGTGGATGCGGTTGCCATCACCTTCCAGTTCTTGAGGATCTGATCCTTGGTCTGCATTCCTGCCTCCTTGTGTCGTTCTCGATACTCGAATGCCAGTGTGGGGCATCCTGTTGATCTCTATGTTCGATTGCCGGTGTGAGGCATCCGTGAGGTGGCGATGAGACTTTTCTCATGGCCCGGCAGCCCCTCATCGAGGATGCGAAGCGCTGTGGTGATCCTTGCCCTCGTCTGTCGCTCCCAATCCCGGCTCTGCACACGGAAGGGGCCGGTCGCCAGGCCGAGCACGACTGCCGCCGCTTTGCGCTGCACGTCCTCGGCGTCGAGCGTGCCTTCCCAGATCGATGCGAGACGATGCGCGAACGAGAGGATTCGATCCGCTTGGTCCGAGTCCTGCGAGAGCAGCGCGAGATGGCCAAGCATGGTGGCTGCATCGTCGGCCCGACGTCCCCACCCGAAGGTGTCGACGTCGACGAATCCGGTGACACCTCCGTCACGGACGAGAACCTGGGCTTCGTAGAAGTCGCCGTGGGACGGTGTCGATGGAATCTCCGTCTCCGATCCGATCCGTGATGTGATTGCTGCGAGGCGCTCCGACTCGTCCGGCACCAGGTGACTCAGGAGCGCGGTGGCAGGTCCGAGCCGCTCGATCGGAGAGGTACACGCTGCATCGTCATCGGGAGCGGGGAGGCTGTCTGCCAACCCGACGATCGCGGAATGTTCCGGGAGCAGGAGGTCCGGATTCCGAAGGACGGTCCGGAGGCTGTCGCCCGGTACGGGGGGAAGGATCAACAGTCCGAGCTCGGGATCGAACCCGATGCTGTCCGGGACCGATGAGTGCCTGGAGAGGTGCCGATGGAGTCGGTGGAGTTCGGCAACCGATGCGCGAGGTACGACCTTGACATAGAGGGTGCTCCTGGCCGATCGAACCTCGACCACGGCACGCCGCGTCGGCCGATATGCGACCAGCCGCGTCCGCACATCGGTATCGGCGTGCCCGAGGCGCTCGAGCACAACTCCGACCGTCGACGGATCCATCGCGGATGCCAGGCCGGGGAGTACGGGATCGTGGGGGACCACCCAGATCCCGATGGATGCGTCGACGCCTTCGATGACGAGGGCGCCATCGGGAATGTTCCCGACCGACGCCACGACATCCCGCCGCCCTTCGAGTTCCCCACCGGTGCCGTGGATCCGGAACCGGGCGATGAGGCGCTTCCCCGGCAACCACGTGACCTGGACACGTGAGCATTGGCTGATGCTGGAGCCCGCCGACGCGTACGCGGCGACGATGGGCTCCGGTGGTAGCGCTCCCATGAGGGTGTCGAAGCCAGCGAGCGATTCGTCGGACAATCGCGCAGCGGCGGGGTTCCCGAGCATGGTTCGAGGATCGTCGGCGTTCGTGAGACCCTCGTGAGCGCTACATGAGAGTCTTCTCACGTTTGCCGGTGCTACATCGCGTCGAACGTCCCGGCCAAGCGAAGATCCTTGCTCGTGAGGGCGCCGTCGGAATGGGTTGTGAGGGCGACTGTCACCTTGTTCCACCGGATGTCGATGTCCGGGTGGTGATCATCGACCTCGGAGGCGAGTGCGACGCGGGTCACGAATCCCATCGCCTCGTTGAAGTTCGCAAAGACGAACGTCCGGGTGATGGTCTCGCCTTCGAGGGCCCACTCGCCGTGTTCCTCGAGGAACTCGCGGCGCTGGTCGTCGGTGAGATCGGAAGCCATGCGTCCAATGTAGCAACGCCTGGAGCCGGATCCGGTGGTGATGCTCGGATCGCTGCCGTGTCCACAATGGTGGTCCGCGGCGATGACGGTGGCGATCGGTAGCCTGCGGGTACGGCGAGCGGGGACGAGGACATGGCGTTGCGAAGCGATCAGGGGATCGTGTTGCGGGGGTATCCCTTCGGGGAGTCCCATCGCGTGGTCGTCCTCCTGAGCCCGAACCACGGCAAGGTCAGAACGGTCGCGAAGGGTGTCCGCAAGACGAGGAGCAGGTTCGGTGGACGGCTCGAACCGTTCACCCATGTCGACGTGGTGCTCTATGAGGGGACGAACCTCGACACGATCACGCAGGTGTCGATCATCAACGCCTTCGCACACCTTCGGAACGACCTCGATCGGGTGCTCGCAGCGGGGACGATGATCGAGGTCGTCGACGCCGTGGCGCAGGAGGACGAGCCCTCCCAACGCCTGTTCCTCCTCCTGCACAGGGGCCTCTCGGTCCTCGATGCTGGACCTCCCCATCCGGATCTGGTCACGTCCTTCCTGTTGAAGGCTGCCGACATCATCGGTGTCGCACCCGCCCTGTCGTCGTGTGCGGGTTGTGGCAGGCCCGATGCGCTGACCCGGTTCAGCTTCGGTGCAGGGGGGTCCCTGTGCGATGAATGCAGGACGCCGGGTGCCTACGCACTGCGCGAGGGACTCGTGCCGTACCTCGCAAACGTGGCCGCGAGCGATCTGTCGAACCTTCCCGACGCCGATCGGTCCTTCTCGCGTGAGGCGCTTGGTGTCACCAAGCGGTTCGTCGAGTACCACCTCGAACGGGAGCTCGAGAGCATGGCGATGCTCGATGGCTGAGGTGGGGCATCCCGTCGGTCCCCGCCATGTCGCGATCATCATGGACGGCAACGGGCGGTGGGCGAATGCGCGTGGACTCCACCGCACGCAGGGCCACGCCGCCGGGGAACCCGCCCTCTTCGACGTGGTCCACGGCGCGCTCGACCTCGGAATCGAATGGCTGACGGTCTACACCTTCTCGACGGAGAACTGGAGTCGTGACGAGTACGAGGTGTCCTTCCTCATGGACTTCAACGTGGACCTCCTCGAACGCAGGAGGGACGAACTCAACGACCTCGGTGTGCGCGTCCTGTTCATGGGCGACCTCGACGACGACCGCATCCCACCCGTCCTCCTAGAGAGGATCCGCGACGCCGAGGAACTCACGAAGGACAACACCACGATGACGATGGTCTTCGCCTTCAACTACGGCGGGAGGGTCGAGATCCTCGCGGCGATGCGGGCGATCGCCGTGGAGGTCGCCGCCGGTAGCCTGCGTCCCACCGACATCGACCTGGGAACCATCGGCTCGCATCTCTACATACCGGAGATGCCGGATCCCGATCTCGTGATCCGCACCAGCGGCGAGCAACGCACGTCGAACTACCTGTTGTGGGAAGCCGCATACAGTGAGTACGTGTTCACGCCCGTGTTGTGGCCGGACTTCGACCGTGTCGAGCTCGCTCGGTGCATCGATGAGTTCAGGCGGCGCGACCGGCGTTTTGGCGGTGCCGTCGATGGGTCCTTGGACGGTGCGCCGCAGTAGCATCAGCGACCGCCGATCCGGGATCACGCACGCATGCCAGCCGACTTCGACACGATCGTGAACCTGTCCAAGCGACGCGGTTTCGTCTTCCAGTCCTCCGAGATCTACGGGGGGCTGCGGTCGGCATACGACTACGGACCCCTCGGTGTCGAGCTGTTGAGGAACGTCAAGGAACAGTGGTGGCGATCGACCGTCCGGATGCGCGACGACGTCGTCGGTATCGACTCGGCGATCCTGCAATCCCCCGAGGTCTGGGTAGCGTCGGGCCACGTCTCGTCGTTCTCCGATCCGCTCGTCGAGTGCAGGGAATGCAATGCAAGGCACCGCCTCGACAAGCTCGAGGACCCCGACCGATGTCCCGCATGCGGGAACTCCGGTACCTTCACCGAACCGAAACAGTTCAACCTCATGTTCAAGACGCACATGGGGCCCGTCGAGTCGGATGACAACGCCGTGTACCTGCGCCCGGAGACGGCGCAGGGGATCTTCATCAACTTCGAGAACGTCCGAAGGACGGCCCGAATGAAGCTCCCGTTCGGGATCGCCCAGATCGGCAAGTCGTTCCGGAACGAGATAACGCCGGGCCAGTTCGTGTTCCGCACCCGAGAGTTCGAGCAGATGGAGATGGAGTACTTCTGCCACCCGGACGATGCGGCAGCAACCTTCGATGAGTGGGTCGAGACCCGCAACAGGTGGTACATCGACCTCGGGATGAACCCGGACAACCTGCGGCTGCGTGCCCATGAACCCGACGAGCTTGCACACTATGCCGCAGGGACCTACGACGTCGAGTACCGCTTCCCGTGGGGTTGGGACGAACTCGAGGGGATCGCGAACCGGACGGACTTCGACCTCAAGGCCCACATGGAGCGTTCCGGTGAGGACCTCACCTACTTCGACCAGGAGACGAATGAACGGTTCGTCCCGTACGTCATCGAGCCGGCCGCTGGCGCGACGCGCACGACGTTCGCCTTTCTGATCGATGCGTACACCGAGGAGGAGGTCAACGGCGAGTCGCGGACCGTCCTCAGGCTCGACCCGAGGCTCGCGCCGATCAAGGTGGCGATCCTTCCCCTCTCGAAGAAGCCCGACCTGATCGAGACGACCGAGAGGGTCGCGTCGATGCTCCGCGACCGCTGGCAGATCGAGGTCGACACGACACAGTCGATCGGTCGCCGCTACCGGCGCCAGGACGAGATCGGAACCCCTTTGTGCGCGACCGTCGACTTCGACACCCTCGACGACTCCCAGGTCACGGTTCGTGACCGCGATACGATGGCCCAGGACCGCATCCCCATTGCGAACCTCACGGCGTACCTCGCCGACCGGCTACCCGCCTGAAGCGTCGAGCGGGGGAACGCGACCGTCGAAGTAGGTTGCGAGGACGACGATTGTCCTGCTGCGTCCGGGGGCGAAGCGTCGAATCTGGTCGAGAAGCTCTCCCAGGTGACCCGACGACCGGGCCCTGACCGTGAGGAGCAGGTCGAACTCGCCGGTCACGGCGTAACAGTTCTGGATCTCAGGGATTGCCTGGAGCTCCTCGGCGACATCGGCGAGGCCCTTGTCCCTCGGAGCCTCGACGGATATCAGTGCCGTGACGGGCAGGCCGACGGCTTCCCAGTCGACACGAACGCGCGTTCCCGTGATGATGCCGCGCTCGGTGAGGCGTCGAACCCGCTGGTGGACGGTCGTCGTCGCGACTCCGGAAAGCTCGGCGATCCGGGCGTAGGGCGTTCGGCCGTCCTCGGTCAATGCCGCGATGATCGTTCTATCCAACTGATCCATCCTGGAGATCTTTCGTCAATATGGCGGAATATGTGTAGAATCTATTGTGTTGAGCATATAGAACGAACAGAATGAAGGACACAGATATGCATCCCGATACAGCATTGCAGATCGTGAGGGCCCGTGTCCTGGCCGCTGCGGCGATCCACGCCCAGAGGCCCAGGTAGGACGGGTCCCGAACCGACGCCAAGCGGCACCGCGAGTGATCGCGGTGCCGTTTCGCGCCATCGGTCGCAGGATCCTGACGATGCGTGATCGTATGGGTGCCGGTATCGTCGGCTCGTGGCCTACCGACGTGAAGACATCGACGCCGTTCGCGACAAAACGGACCTCGCGGAGCTCGCCGCTGAGGTGACGAAGGTGAAGCGGTCCGGTCGATCGACCATGGCTGTGTGCCCTTTCCACTCCGAGAAGACGCCGTCGTTGTCGATCGATGCGGCCCGTGGGCTCTATCACTGCTTCGGCTGTGGCAAGTCGGGGGACGTGTACCGATGGGTCCAGGAGACGCAGGGCCTCGACTTCGCGGGCGCCGTGGAGTTCCTCGCACGTCGCGCCGGGTTCACGCTCACCGTGGATCCGGCGGAGGCGAAGAGCAGAGGCAAGCGTGAACGCCTCGTCGAGGTGACCGGTGCTGCCGTTGCGTTCTACACCGGTCGCCTCAAGACCGCGCCGGATGCTGGGACGGCCCGCGGGTATCTGCGATCGCGTGGATACGACGCCGACGTCGTGGACTCCTTCTCACTCGGGTACTCACCTGACGGGTGGGACAACCTCGTCAACCACCTCAGGGATCTCGGGGTCCGTGATGACACGATGATCGCCGCGGGGCTCGCGTCACGTTCGTCGCGCGGAGGGCTCATCGACAGGTTCCGCGGACGAGTCATGTTCCCCATCTTCGACGTGCGGGGCGACGCGGTCGGGTTCGGCGCTCGGATCCTCGACGGGGACGGTCCCAAGTACCTCAACTCGTCGGAGTCCGTGATCTATCACAAGTCCCGTCTCCTCTACGGCCTCAACTGGGCGAAGTCCGACATCGTCCGTCAGGACACGGCCGTCGTCGTGGAGGGATACACCGATGTCATCGCCATGCACCTCGCCGGTATGCCGATCGCCGTGGCGACATGCGGTACAGCGCTCGGTGAGGACCACCTCGACCTCCTCCGCCGGTTCTCGGAACGGGTGGTCTTTGCCTTCGACGCAGACGAGGCGGGCGCAGGGGCGGCGCTGCGTGGCTTCGACCGCTCGGTACCCGGCGATCTCGACCTTCGCATAGCCCTCCTCCCCGACGGGAAGGATCCCGCAGATGTCGTCGCCGCGGGCCGGGTTCCTGACCGGAAAGCTGCCGCCGTCATCGGCGCCGATCCATTCGCCGTCGATCAGACACTTGTCCCGGAGCAGGTCCGGGTCCTTGAGCATGGATTTGAGATCGGTCTGGTCGAGCATGGCG
>CAZYGP010000063.1:0-10085 GCA_964647265.1 uncultured Acidimicrobiaceae bacterium
GATTCCTGTGGTGGGCGTTCACGGACTCGAACCGTGGACCTCTGCCTTGTAAGGGCAGCGCTCTAGCCAACTGAGCTAAACGCCCGTGCGGCGGGATGGTAGACCGGGGACCCCCCAAAGGGTCACCTGCTCGTCATCGGCCCCTCCTCTCACCTGATGGCGAGTGTGGTGCCTGCCTTCGTGGTGCGGAGCTGGCCGGTGCGTTGGACGAAGCTGACTCCTTCGACGAACGAGTTCGTGTTGGTGCACCCACCCGCTTCGTGGGGCTGGTAGTCCGCCCGCATGCGTTTGATGGCCCTGACCTCGCCGCGCTCGGTCACCACCGTGGCGTTGGACCACCGGGCCTCGAATCTCGGGGCGTCACACGGGGCGAAGGACTCGATCCACACGACGGGGCCTCGCAGGAAGTGACCAGCCGTCGAGAGGTCGCGAACGATCGTCTGGGTGCCGTCGACGAGATCCGTGACCGTGCCACGCCAGGCCACAGGGGACCGATCCTCCACCTCGGGCCCGATGCGCTCCACCATCAATTGGTACGGGCGGTTCGCCTCCCACCGGAAGTCGCGGGTGTTGGGATCACCCTGGCGTGACGGCAGCGCCGATTCGGATCCGGTGAGGATCGCGCCGTCGGCGTCGTATCCGCCCCAGTTGATCGCTGATTGGCCGGGAAACGCCGGATGGTGCTGGAGACCGAGGTGCCCTCCCCCGGCGGCGGGCCTGATGAAGGCGACCTGCAATGCGAAGAACACGAGCCGGTCGAGGTCGGGTCGGCGAGTGATCTCGAGGGTGACGCTCGCAGCAGTGAGTCGCTCGCCGAACGGGACATCCCACCACAGGTGGAACGACGAGGCCCCGCTTGCGCTCGCCGGGGTTCCGCTCACCCGCTCACGCACGCCCGGTGACATGAGGTTCTTCACCCAATCACGCATGGATCGACCATACTCCCCGACACGCTGTCGGTGACGGTACCTCGTACCATCGCCCCATGTCGGTCGTCAAGAGCCGTGCGCTGAGAGTCGTCCTCGCCGGAATCGGCTGGTTCTTCATCGGACTTGCCTTCGTCGGGGTCTTCGTTCCCATCCTCCCCACGACCGGTCCCGTGATCCTCGCGGCGTTCCTCTTCTCGAAGTCCTCGGAGCGCTTCGACCGCTGGCTGGTCAACAACCGGTTCTTCGGCACGATCGTCACCGACTGGCGTGAGGGGAACGGGTTCACGGTGCGAGCAAAGGTCATCGCTGTGATCGCGATCGTCGCGAGCTTCACGATCACCACCGTGTGGGCGCTCAACGGCGTGTACGTGAGGGCCGCGTTCTGGATGCTCGCAGCCGCGATCTCGCTGTACGTGGTGAGCCGGCCGACCAAGGTCGCCGCGCCTTCGCCGACCATGGGGAGCGAGAAGGCATCCGCCTAACCGTTCAGGTGTTCCTCGCCAATCGTCGGCAGGGTGTCCGGCATCAGCGGGTTGGGGCGATTCGCGTGATACCTCTCCAGCCGGTCCGCGTCGCACACCGAACACAAGGTGACGGGACGGGTACCGACGACCGACAGCTGCGTTCCCCTGCTCTTCTCCACGATCGCCAGCGGGACCGTCTGGAGGTCCTCCGAGCCGCACGTCGAGCAGGTGGTCGACGGCCCGCGTGCCCACACGAACCCACATGAACCGCAGGTGAGTTCGATCCCGAAGTCGGATGACACACCGGCGAGATCGTCCTCCTCACCGCATCTCGAGCATGCGATGTCGAACGCCACGATCAGCCCAGGGATCGACAGATCGCCCGAGCCACGGCCCATGGTCGACCGAACTCGACGTACGCGGCCCCTACGGTCCGCGTACCGGTCGCCGTGACGGCCGTCGCCAGCACGACCTCTCCTTCGGCGGTCGAGGCGTCCGAGATCGTGATCGTGGCGTATTGGCCGATGTCGAGCAGGGCTCCCACCGCCCCGACGATGGCATCGTCGATCGAGCCGCTCGCTTCGACGAGGTGCGTTCGGCGGTTTCCCGCATCGTCCTCGACCTCGACGTGCACGCCGTCGGTGGTCTCGACGACCCCGACGCTCACGATCTCCGCCGTCACAGGCACCGTTGCGGGACGCAGATGAGCAGGCTCCCGGTCAGCGAGCTGCTCCTCGATGACCTCCCCGAGTCCCCTGCCGAGGCCACCCCGACGCCTCGTGACGGCTGGCACGGTCTCGGCAACGGACGGCACGAACGAGCCGAGGAGGGCATTGATGCGTGACCGCACCTCCTCCGGATCGCGTGAACCGTCGAGTACGACCCTCGCCACGGGAGGACCGTCGTCGGTGAGGGTCACCTCAGCGGAGGCGACTCCGGGGATCGCGGCAAGTTGATCGTTCAGTTGTTCGGACGCCACACCACAGACCTCATCTTGTAGGTGACACCCTACCGACCGTGGCGGCTATCGAATCACACCCGTGCGCGGGCCCGGACCATGATGCAGGCGTCGATCAGGGCAGGAATGCCGAGCTCGGCGACGCGGGCCCGAACGGCGCTGTCGGATGCTCCCGGCTGGATCCAGACGGCGACGTCGTCGATCTCGTCGATCTCGTCGAGGAGCGCGAGGGTCCGTCCCGGCGGAACCACCACGTTGACGATGTCCGGCTGTTCGGTCATCTCCGAGAGCGACGCAACCGTGGCGTCACCATCCACGGTCGCACGCGAAGGATTGACCGCGACCACCCGGTAGCCCTTCGCCTTGAGGTCGCGGTAGATGATGCCTCCGTACTTTCCGGGCGCATCGGTGGCACCGACTACGGCGATGAGCGGGTCAGGAAGGTTCAGGCGTTGAGCAACGGGGTCATGCATGGAGACCTCAACAACGACGACCAGGCGCTATTCCGAACCATTCTCGGCTCCGGGCGTCGAGAACACGGTACGAACGGTCTGCGCGAGGATTTCGAGGTCGAGCCTCGTTGTGCGCTGTTCGACGTACCGCTCATCCCACTCGGTCCTTTCGACGAGGGCGATCGAGTCCCGTCCGTGGACCTGGGCCATACCGGTGACGCCCGGTTTGACCGTGAAGCGAAGATTGTCGAGACCGATGAGCTCGGCCTCGGATCGCACCAGGGGACGCGGACCGACGAGCGACATCGAGCCTTTCAGCACGTTCCAGAAGTTCGGGAGCTCGTCGATGGACCACTTCCGGAGTGTTGCCCCGACCTTCGTGATCCTGGGATCCTCATCGATGCGAATCGTGTACTCGTCATCGACACCTCCAGTCTCCCTCAGCTTGGCGATGTGCGCCCGGAACACCTCTTCGTCGTGATCGATCACCATCGTTCGGATCTTGACCATCCAGAAGTCACGGCCGTCGCGTCCAACCCTCTGCTGGCGGAAGAAGGCCGGTCCCGGGGAGTCGAGCCGTACGGCGAGGGCGGCCAGCATCAGAATCGGGAAGAGGAGCACGAGGGCGACCAGCGATCCCGCAATGTCGATCGATCGCTTGACGACCACGTAGCCCTGCGACGTGTGGGTCTCGTCGGCATCGTGGAGGAGCGCCGCGCCGACGAGGGCGACGAGTGCCACGAGCTCTCCCCCGAGGAAGGCCACCATGACGTGGAACACCGGATCGCCGATGGGGAGGGCAACGAGAACCACCGCTGCGACCACCGCCACAAACCAGGCGACGCCCAGCCGGAACGATTTGCCCCTCGCCACGAGGATCTGGCCGATGAACAGCCCACCGGAGGCGATCACAACACCCGCACCTGCAAGGGCGGCAACGATCGGTTCGGGTTCGAACCCGGAACCAAATGCCACGGACACGAGGACAGGCCCCAACACCGCCCCCACGACGGCACCGAAACCCGCAAGGACGAGCGACGCGATGGCGATCCCTCGAGCCCATGCACGGAGTTCCCTCCGCTCGCCACGGACCGCCATCTCCGTGAAGGGCGGGAGGATGCGCGCGATGAGGTTGTACCCGAGGGTGAGTGGTGCACGTGCGATCAAGAGCGTCGCATAGGTAACGGAGAACTCGGCGGCCGTGGCACCGAGTCGTGACGCGACGAGAGGCCCTGCGAGGAGCAGCGCCTGTGACGCCGCTGCCGAGAGCACCAGGCTGGTGAGGAGGCCACGATCCGTCGAAGCGGCGACATCCTCGGCGGACAGCCGGGACGCCGTGGTAGGGACCCGCCAAGGACGCCAGAACACGATGACGAGGGGTCCGATGATGTGCGCCCACGCGAATCCCGTCACGCTCGGTGCGAGGACGGCGACGGCGATCGCAATGGCCACTCGTAGGAGGGACGCTGCCGCCGAGACGTATCCGTAGGCACGGAAGCGGCGGAATCCTGCGAGATATCCGCGCCCGACAGCGAAGAAGAAGTGCACGACGACGGTCAGCAACACGAACACGACGAACTCGCCCCTCGAGGCGAAGTAGTCGGTGCCTGCCATGAGAACCACGACCGCAGCCGCCGCCCCTGCGGATGCCGTCAACGCGATGGCACGGAAGGGCACGACCCATCCCCGATCACCGATGGTGAGGCGCCGGATGACGAGCTGCTCGATCGGCATGAGGACGATGACGAATGCGAGGAAGTGGGCCGTGAGGAGCACGCCGATCGGCGCGAAGCCCTCCTCGCCGAGCGAACGTCCACCGATGAACTGGTAGACGTATGCGCCGAGACCGGCTACGAAACTCCCGAGGACGATGTCGAGAGTGCCGTCGCTCGCCATGTACGAGTATCGATCACGCCGACCCGCCGAACTCGGATCGGTCGATGCGGGCGTATCGTCGTTGTCCACGGTCCTCGATGTCGACACGCCGTGAGACTACCGATTCGCCCGTTCGATCATCGGCACATCGGCGCGTCGATGATCCCACTATTGGGGACGCGGAGATACCATCTCGTCGATGTCCGCCCCCGGCACCCCACCCTCCGCATCGAAACCATGGCTCGCGGCTTTCGCGTCGGCGATCGTGCCTGGTGTCGGACAGTTCATCGCTGGAGATCGACGGCGGGGGCGCAATCTCCTCATCATCAATCTCGTCATCCTCGTAGCGATCGGGTTCTTCTTCCGAGACCGGGTCGCCGTGCTGACGGCGTGGCTCCAACCGACGTCGCTCGCCCTCATGATGGTCGGCAACATCATCCTGCTCGGGTACCGCATCTGGGCCGCCGATGATGCCTACCGATCTGCCAAAGGGAGAGCCCCTGCATCACTTCGCTCGCCAACCGCCGCAGTTCTCGGAGGTGCCGTCGGTTTGTCGCTGATCCTCCTCACGCCCCACGTCGTGTTCGGCTACTACGACCTGGTCCAGTACGACCTCCTGACGTCGGTCTTCACCGCATCGTCGACGTCGACCACGGTCGTCGCCGGCGAGGACCCAACCACCCCGAGCACGGATGCGACCGGTTCCACCGTGACGACTCAACCCGGTGACACGACCACATCCACGGTGCCGTCAGGCTCGGTGATCTGGGACGGTCTCGACCGCCTCAACATCCTCCTCATCGGAGGGGATTTCGGGGTCGGGCGTACGGGGATTCGGACCGACACCATGATCACCGTGTCGATCGATCCCTCGACGGGCGACGCCGCGATGTTCTCGGTTCCCCGGAACTGGACGCAGGCCCCCCTCCCCGATGGGATGGGGATCTGGGACTGCAACTGCTACCCGGAGCTCATCAACGAGCTGTGGGTCGCCGGTGAGCAGCATCCGGAGGCGTTCCCGGGGCCGGGCACCCCTTCGGAGAACGCGGTGAAGGGCGTGATCTCGGAGTTCCTCGGGATCCCGATCCACTACTACGCGATGGTGAACCTCGACGGGTTCGTGGACATCGTCGACGCACTCGGCGGCGTCGAGATCTACATCCCTTCGACCGTGATCGATGAGGAGTATCCCAACCAGGACGGCACGACGACTGAACGCATCCAGATCGACCAGGGCTGGCAGGAACTCGACGGTCACCTCGCCCTCGCGTACTCACGAACCAGGAACCAGGACAGCGACTACTTCCGCATGAACCGCCAGCGATGCGTCATCGAGGCGATCATCGACAAGGCCGACCCCGTGTCCCTGCTGCGCAACTTCGGGAGGCTTGCCGACGTCGTCAAGGACACGACGCTCACGGACATCCCCCTCGACGCCCTACCGCAGCTCGTTCAGCTACTCCCCGACCTCGACCTCGAGAACGTCGTGTCCGTCCGGTTCATCCCACCTGAGTACCACCTCAAG
This sequence comes from uncultured Acidimicrobiaceae bacterium, assembly GCA_964647265.1. Lineage (GTDB taxonomy): Bacteria > Actinomycetota > Acidimicrobiia > Spongiisociales > UBA5794 > SZUA-442. Next base: position 6,204 of record CAZYGP010000063.1, read on the forward strand.
TACCGCGACGACGGCCAGGCGGGCCGCGTCGCCAACATCGACCTCGTCCACGAACATGTGGACCTCGTGATCACCGATCCCCAGCGTGCGATCGAGGAACTCGGACTCGAGAAGCTCGACGACGTGTGCGGTCCGCCCGCGTAGAGGGAACCTCCCGCATCCGAACACCTCCGTACCAAACGTCGCCCACGGGAGGGCCGGGACCCGTTGCACTCAGGAGCCTGAGTGCTCGTCGACCGTCGTCAGGGCATCGCTTCGCCGGTAGGTTCGACCCTCGATCGAACGGGTGACGACCCATTCCGTCCGGGTCGGTTGGGGCTCGCGTCGCGTTCCCGACCCCATGGCCACGCTATCGGCCACGTCATCGGCACGCGGTAGCTGCGCAGAGGTGGCGCGTGTGACCCATTTCGAGGTCCCATCGGGGGGCGGCGCAGCCTGGGTCGAGACGGTCGAGACGGTGAGGTCGTCGATCGTGATCTCCATCGCCGGCGACGGTTCGTCCGAGACCTCAGCCGTCTCGGGCCCTGCGTGCTTCTTCCACACGACCGCACGCGACGACGACACAGGCGCATAGAGCGGTCCGCGGCTGTTGATCTGCTTGTCAGGTCTCGGCACGAGTGCCTCCTTCGCACCACGTTACCCGCCCAGACACGCACGCGGAAGGCCCAATCCCCGGCGACGACTACTGTCTAGCCCATGAAACTCTTCATTCGCCTGGGTCTGATGGTCGTTGCGGTGTGGTTGACGTTCCGCATCGTCCCGGGCCTGAGCTTCGACGGCGATGCGTGGGTCATCGTGGTCATCGCCGTGTTGGTCGGACTTGCCAACGCCATCGTGATCCCCATCCTCAAGGTCTTCGCCCTGCCCCTCCGGGTGATGACGCTCGGCCTGGTCACCCTCGTGATCAACGTCGCCGTGATGTTCGCTCTGATCATCATCGCAGGGTCCATGGAAGTCGGAATCACGAGCGACGGTGCCCTGGCGAACGTACTCGGCGCCCTCGTACTCACCGTCCTGTCGTCCGTCATCTCGTTCCTCGTCAGGGACTGAGATGGCATCCGCTCGGTTCCTGTCGCCGGTCTCGGGACTCATCGTCGGCGTTCGCTTCGCCGTCAAGTCCCTGGAGCCGAGCCTCATGCGTCGATCAGCGCTCGACCAGGGCATCATCATGGGTGGAAGCTTCCTGACGGGATTCGTGACAGGTGCAGCGGCCGGAGCGGCAGCGGGGCTCCTCCCGATACCGCGATCGGGGCCAACGACGCGGATCCTCGGCATGGTCGCGGCGTCTGCGAGGTCGGCCCAGGCGCTCAACGCCCGGGACCGGTCGAGCCATCCACCGATCGACGAGACCGAGGCCTGGGCGGAAGTGGGGACGGAGGTCGTCTCTGCCCTGGCCCTGGTCGGGTTCGCGAGCCGCAAGGGCAGGGCCCCAATCGCCAATCCGTCCACTATCAGCGCGATCGGAGCTGGCACCCTCTTCGAGGCGCAGGCCGCACTCGCTCATCGCCAGGACACACCTGACCTCGCATACATCGGCAAGGCTGCCGCCGTTGCCGCCGGCCTCAACCTCGGTCTCGCCGGTATCGGTGGCGTGATCGTCTCCGGGGGCAAGGTGACGGCCCTCGTCGCTCGACGGTCGAGGATCCCCTCGAGCGTGCTGTTCGTCGCTGGGGTGGGATTGACCGCCGCATCCCTCGGTATCGGTGGGCGCGTCGCCCTCGGGACGCTGCTCGGTCGTGTCGCCGCCGGCAACCGAAGGACCGAGATCGCATACGCCGAGGCTCCGACCGACGACACGGTGTCAGGTAGCCGCTACAGCCTCGCCGGTTACGACACCCTCGGTCTGCAGGGCCGCAGACTCGTCTCCGAGACCACCACGGTCACAGACATCGAAGCGGAGATGGGTGAACCCGCCAGGCGAGCACCCGTGAGGGTCTACGTCGGGCTCGGGACAGCGGACAACGAGGATGAACGCATCGACATCGCCCTCCAGGAACTCAAACGTGCGGGTGGTTTCGATCGGTCGCTGATCATCGCTGCGTCACCGGCCGGCACCGGCTACGTCAACTACATCGCAGTCGAGGCGGCCGAGTTCATGGCTCGGGGAGATGTTGCGACGGTCGGAGTCCAATACGGCGAGGTTCCCTCGATCCTGTCGATCAACAAGGTCTCGGATGCAGCCCGCGTGTACGGAAAGCTCGTCGCCCGACTTCGGTCAGAGATCTCGGAGATCGGACGCGACATCTACCTCGCGTCGTATGGAGAGAGCCTGGGGGCCATCACCGCCCAAATGGGGGTGAAGGAGGCCTCCATGGACAGTCGTGCGCTGATCGTCGATTTCGCGCTGTGGGTCGGTACGCCCCAGGGCTCCAAGCTCTTCACCGAACTCATCGGTCGGGGTACCCCGGTGTTCGACCATGCCGAAGGCTTGCACGCATGGCTCGACGCAGGCAATGACATGCCCGAGGCCCTCCTCCTCAACCACGACAACGATCCCGTCACCAAGTTCACCCCGAAGGTGTTCTACGAGATGCCGAGCTGGCTCAAGACACATGACAGGGGCCGCAACGTCGATCCACACATGCGCTGGCTCCCGGGGATCTCCTTCTGGCAGCTCCTCATCGACACGAAGAACGCCGCGACCGTGATTCCCGGCGAGTTCTTCTCGACGGGGCACGACTACCGAGCCGACCTCGCCGAGTTCGTTCGAGCTGCGTTCCGCTTCGACGATGTGTCACCAACACAGATGGAGGCCATCGAGGCGCGGCTTCGGCGATCGGAGATCACCCGAGCAGAGCGCATCTCAGAGGGCAGGGTAGGCGCCACCCCGATCGCGACGGATCAGATCGGCTCGACCCCGTAGCGTCTCTTCACGAACCGTTCCGCCACAGCGATCAGGCCACGCATGATGAACCCCGCCACGACCGACACCCCCGCGATCGCCGTCCACGATTGCCAGCGAGGCACGCTGAGGTCGAACAACTCCCGGAGCGGGTCAACTGTGAGGACGATCAGGTAGCACCCGAACAGGGCCCCGATCATCAACATGTGGTGGAGCTCCTTCGGCTCGATGAGCTCGAAGAGGACGACGAGTCCGAGGACGATCATGAGCGTCGTCGCAGCCGTCCTCGACTGCTGAAGGGTGAGATCGAAGACGGCGAGCCGGGAAATCCCGTAGAGCGCAAACGTCGCGATGCCCGAGACGAGCCCCGCAGGGACGGCGAACGCAAGTACCCGGGGAAGGAACCCGTCACGGACCGGGATCTCCCGCGGCTCGAAGGACAACAGGAATGCCGGGATGCCGATCGTCAGCGATCCGATGAGGGTCATGTGCCGAGGGAGGAACGGGAATGCAAGGCCGACGAATCCGATGGCGAGAGCGAGGAAGGTGGCATACACCGTCTTCGTGAGGAACAACGCAGCGACCCGCTCCATGTTGGCGACGACCCTGCGGCCCTCAGCGACGACATGGGGCAAAGAGGCGAACCGGTCATCGAGCAGCACGAGTTGGCTGACAGCCCTGGTGGCCCCCGTACCTGATCCCATCGCAATTCCGAGATTCGCCTCCTTCACGGCGAGGACATCATTGACACCGTCGCCTGTCATCGCGACGACGTGTCCCGACGCCTTCAGCGACCGAACGAGGTCCCGCTTCTGCTCCGGGCTGACTCGTCCGAAGACGCTCGTTCGGTCTGCGACCTCCGCCATGGCGCCCGCCTCGGTGGGAATGGCGTCGCCATCGATGAAGCCCGACCCCGGCACGCCGGTCGCCTGTGCGATCGCAGCAACCGTGTGGGATGCGTCACCCGAGATCACCTTCAGGGAGACCTGCTGTTCAGTGAAATACCGGACCGTGTCGCCAGCGTCCGGTCGGATCTGCTC
>CAZYGP010000064.1:0-10024 GCA_964647265.1 uncultured Acidimicrobiaceae bacterium
CGAGACTCAGGAGGCTACCACCGATGTCGGTTTGGCAACAGGGGTTGCCGTGCTCACCGTGCAGCCCGATGGCCACGAGCGGGTCGCATATCGGGCCGTTCCGTACACTGGCACCCATGAACATCGCCCGTGGGCTCGAACAGCGGCTCGAGAATCTCGTCGATGGTGTCAGTGCCTCCGTGTTCCGGGGGCACATGCATCCCGTGACGATGGCGAGCCGTCTCGTGCGCCAGCTCGACTTTCTCTCGTTCGAGACACCCGCGGGTACGCAGATCCCGAACGACCTGACTGTCGCGATCCACCCAGCCGACCTCGACCCGACCATCGACGTTGCTGCCCTCGAGGTCGAGCTTGCAGCCGTGGGCACCAACGCTGCGGACGATGCAGGATGGCGGATCGTCGGTCCGATCGAGGTGCATCTTGCGACGAGTCCGGCCGTGCCACGGGGGATCCTCCAGTGCGCAGGCGACTCGCTCAAGGGAAGGCTTCCGGCGTGGGGCCAGCTGATCGCAGTCGACGGGTCCGCCGTCGTTCCGCTCACGATCAACGCGACGCTCATCGGCCGAGCTCTCGACTGTGACGTCCGCTTCGCCAACTATCAGGTGTCGCGCCATCACGCCATCTTGACGCGTGTCCGTGGTGAGATCAGGATCTCCGACCTCGGTTCCTCGAACGGGACCAGGGTCAACGGCGACAGGATCTCGGAGCGCCCCGTTGACGTCCCTCCGGGGTCCCTCGTCACCTTCGGGGACCTGTCGTTCACGTACAGGTCGGTGTCCTGACATGCCGGTGCTGTTCCTCAACATCATCAAGCTGCTGTTCCTCGCCCTGCTGTTCATCTTCCTGTGGCAGGTGACTCGTGCCGTGCGGTCCCACATCGGCTCGAGTCCGGGCGCCCAGGTCGAGGGCATCGGCGCTGAGCTCGTCGTCCTCACGGGGTCCCGCGAGGCTCTACGGGTTCGATTGCGCGCACAAGGGCACGTCGTCGGTCGATCACCCGAGTGCGACATTCCGATCGACGATCCGTACGCGTCTGAGTTCCACGCCCGCGTGGGCCTCCAGGGGGAAACCGTGGTCGTCCACGATCTCGGATCCACGAACGGAACGTACGTCAACGGACGTAGAGTCACGAGTCCTACGACCGTGTCACGCGGCGACACGGTGCAGATCGGCAAAACAACGCTCGAGGTGCGATGAACTACGTCTGGGGAACCGGAACCCATGTGGGCCGGGTGCGCACCGGGAACGAGGACTCCGTCCATCCGACCGCGTCTGGCAACTCAAACGGACCGGCCGTGCTGATGGTCGCCGATGGCATGGGGGGTGCGGTTGCCGGTGAGGTTGCCTCGAGACTCGCTGTCGAAGCGGCGGCAGCCGCATCCGATGACGACCCGATCCCTCCGAAGGACCGCGTTCTCGCAGCGAACCGGTCCGTGATCGAGGCCACCCGGAATGACCCCTCGCTCGCGGGTATGGGCACGACGATGACCCTCGTCGTGTTGCGGGAGGACGGCACCGCCGACTTCGCGCATGTCGGTGATTCACGAGCGTATCTGCTGCGCGACGGCGTGCTGCGAATACTGACCACGGACCACACCCTCGTAAACGAGCTCATGGAGCTCGGACGCATCACACCGAAAGAGGCCGAGAACCATCCACACCGGCACCTCATCACCCGTGTGTTGGGTCTCGGTCCCATCGCCGTCGACACGTTCACGATCGATCTCGAGGACGGGGACAGGATCCTGTTGTGCTCCGATGGGCTGAACACGATGGTGTCCGATTTCGCCATCCAGGAGCTGCTGGCGGCCGGCGAGGGCGTGGATCCGACGGTGTGGGCACTCATCGAGCAGGCGAACACGGCGGGGGGCCTCGATAACACCACGGTCGTGCTCATAGACGTCAGGGCATGACCAGATCGGCCGAGGCCGGCCTCATCGTTGCAGCAGCCATTCTCGCAGCGACGGGCGTGGCGATCGTCGAGTTCACGAGGGGGAACTGGCTTGACGCGCAGGTGGCGATCACCTTCATCGTGTTCCTGCTTGCCTTCGGAGGACTCCACCTCGCAACCCGGCTCTGGGCAGGCGCGGCCTCGACGCTCGTGGTCCCGACGGCTGCGTTCTTGACAGCGATCGGCTTCATCGAGGTCTACCGCATCGACGCACGCCTCGGAGCGCTCCAGCGATGGTCCCTCCTCGTCGCAGCCGCCGCGGGTGCCGGCGTCCTTTGGTTGCTCCGCGACAACGGTGTCGCCGTGTTGCGTCGGTATCGCTATGTCATGCTCGCCGTGGGCGTCGCGTTCCTGATGCTGCCGTTGCTCCCTGACCGGTTCCCGATCGGTGGTGCCACTGTCAACGGTTCCCGCCTCTGGGTGCGACTCGAGATCCCCGGGGTCGATCGCGTGTTCAGCTTCCAACCGGGCGAGATCGCCAAGGTCCTCATCGTGGTGTTCCTCGCGTCGTACCTCGCGGAGCGAGCGGAGGCCATGGCGGCGGTCCATCGCAGGGTTGGGCCGCTGTCGATCCCAGAACCCCGCAACCTGTTCCCCGTGATCGTCGCGGCCGGCGCTGCATTCATCATCCTCATCTACCAACGGGACCTCGGAGCGTCGCTGCTGTTGTTCGCGCTGTTCGTGACGATGCTGTACATCGCGACCGAACGGTCGTTCTACGTCGTGGCAGGCGCCGTACTCGCGCTCGCCGGTGGCGTCCTCGCATACTCGACGTTCTCCCACGTCCAGCGTCGGATCGAAGCCTGGATCGATCCGTTCGGCGATCCGCAGGGCGCTGGCTACCAGACGGTCCAGAGCTTGTTCGCGATGGGCTCGGGGAGCCTGACGGGCTCGGGTCTCGGACTTGGGCGGCCGGATCTCATCCCTGCCGCCGCAACCGATTTCATCTTCGCTGCGATCGCCGAGGAGATGGGCCTTGCCGGCTCGTTGGCGGTCCTCGCCGGCTTCGCGCTCCTCGTCACTGCGGGCTTCGGTATTGCGCTCCGTTCGAGGGATCGGTTCCGCAAGTACCTCGCCGGCGGGCTCTCGGCCGTCCTGGCACTCCAGGCGTTCATCATCCTCGCCGGGATCCTGCGGATCCTGCCGATCACGGGACTGACGCTCCCGTTCATGTCGTACGGTGGATCGTCGCTCGTGGCCAACGTGGTCATCGTTGCCCTGCTGCTGCGCGTGTCGCACGAGGAGCGGCCGTGAACAACTCCCTCCGCTCCGCTGCGTACGTGCTGATCGGGTCCTTCTTCGTGCTGATCGCCGGAACCATCTGGGTTCAGGCCATCAAGGGTCCCGAATTTCGCGACGATCCCCGCAATCCGCGTCTCGTTGCATCACTCACGGGGCGCGATCGGGGTCCGATCGTCACGGCCGACGACGTGGTTGTCGCCGTGTCCGAGCCGTCACCGGACGATCCGCTCCTGTACGTTCGGTCGTATCCGGAGGGAGAGCTCTACGCACACACAGTCGGATACACGTCTGTGCTGTATGGCTCCCGGGGTATCGAACGCACGCGCACCCCGGACCTCGTCTCGAACCGTGATGCGACGATCTCCGGCGTGCTCAACGGCCTCCTCGGCGGTGACACCCGACCGAGGGGCGTCCGGCTCACGATCGACCACGCTCTCCAGCAAGCAGCGACCGAGGCACTTGCCGGACAGAAGGGATCCGTCGTTGCGATCGACCCAATGACAGGAGCAGTCCTCGCAATGGTTTCAGTGCCGAGCTTCGACCCGAACAGCCTGATCGGCCCGGATGCCGGGCCGGCGGGCTCGACACTCGAGGACGATCCGAACGATCCGCTGAGGAACCGCGCAATCGACGAGACCTACCCGCCGGGCTCGGCGTTCAAGGTGATCACGACGGCGTCCGGCCTCGACTCCGGTACGGCGAGCCCATCCACGACGTTCGACGACCCCGTCGAGCTCGAGCTGCCCGGAAGCACGTCGACGATCAGCAATGCCAACGGCGAGGTCTGTGCCGACGGGAGGAGCGTCACGCTCGAGCGGGCCTTCATAAGGTCGTGCAACACGGTCTTCGGACAGCTAGGCATGGATGTAGGAGGACTCACCCTGGCGAACACTGCTCGCTCATTCGGATTCAGCAGCGAGATCCCGTTCGAGCTGCCTCTCCTGATGTCGGCGTTCCCGAACGGTGCACAGCTCGCGAGCGACCCAGCCGCAACGGCCCAGAACGCCATCGGACAGAGGGACGTCCAGGTCACGCCGCTTCTCATGGCGATGGCGGCAGGCTCGGTCGCCAACGGCGGAACCATACAGAATCCCTACATCGTGTCGGAGGTGTTCACCTCCGATGGTCTGGTCGAGTCGAGCACCGAGCCGTCGATCTGGGGTCGATCGATGAGTCCCGCCGCTGCGTCCGTGCTCACCGATCTGATGGAGCAGGTGGTCATCTCGGGAACGGGCCAGAGGGCAGCGGTACCGGGTGTCCGCACGGCGGGCAAGACGGGGACCGCCGAGATCACAGGGAGCGCACCGCACGCGTGGTACATCGGATTCGGGCCCGTAGCACCGGGCCCCGACGAGCGATCGATCGCGATCGCCGTCATCGTCGAGTCAGGTGGTGACTTCGGTGAATCGGCCACCGGCGGCATCGTCGCCGCTCCCATCGCACAGCGCGTCCTTGCCCAGTTCTTCGGCGTCGGGGTCGACTGACACCCGCACAGGATCGTCCGCTTGGACGATTGTTACGGGTCTCGGGAAGTACCCTCAGCCATCGTGGAAGAACGACTTCTCTCCGACCGGTACCGCATAGTCAAGCATCTCGCACGTGGCGGGATGGCTGACGTGTACGCGGCTGAGGACGTCCTGTTGAACCGGTCGGTCGCTGTCAAGGTCCTGCACGCCAACTTCGCCTCCGACGAGGCATTCGTCGCCCGATTCAGGCGCGAGGCGCAAGCGGCAGCAAACCTCTCCCATCCCAACATCGTGGCCATCTACGACTGGGGCCAGGATGCGGGTACCTACTTCATGGTCATGGAGCTCATCAAGGGCCGAACCCTCAGGGAGTTCCTGCGAGCCGGCGGCGCGATACTCCCGCAGCGTGCCGCTGAGATCACAGCGGAAGCTGCCGCAGCGCTGAGCATTGCCCACCAACACGGTGTCTATCACCGCGACGTGAAGCCGGGAAACATCATGATCACGCCAGAGGGTGCGGTCAAGGTGACCGACTTCGGAATCGCACGTGCGCTCGACGACTCCGAGGAGCTCACACGAACAGGCGCCGTCATCGGTACGGCGACGTACTTCTCCCCGGAACAGGCCCAGGGCCTGCCCGCCGACGAGCGCTCGGATGTGTACGCCCTCGGAATCGTCCTCTACGAGATGCTCGCCGGTAAACCGCCTTTCACGGGCGAGAGCCCGGTCGCCGTTGCGTACCAGCACGTCTCCGAGACGGCAGTCTCTCCCGATCAGGTCAACCCGGACGCGCCGAGGGAGCTCGCAGCCATCGCTGAGCACGCCATCCGGAAGAACCCGACCGATCGATACCAATCCGCTGATGAACTGCGGTCGGACCTGCTCCGATACCTCGCTGGAAGCGAGCCGATCGCGGCATCAGCGGTCGTCGCGGCAGCCCCAACGGCACTGCTCACGTCGTCCACGGCCCCCGTGCCGGGATATCCGCCAGCCGTCGTCGGAACACAGACCTTCGACGCTCCCGTCGAGGAGCGCTCCCAGACCGGGTATTGGGCTGCGGTCGGAGCCCTCATCGTTGTGCTGCTGATCGGCGTCGCCCTGCTCGTTCGATTGCTGACGGGCGGAGACCCCGCGACAACGGAGGTCGAGATCCCTGAACTCGCTGGGATGGCCGCCCAGGATGCGTTCGAGGAGCTCCAAGCACTGGACCTCAGGTTCCTCGCAGACGAGGAGCAGAGCGATGAGGTCGAGGCCGGCCTCGTCATCAGGACCGATCCGCCGGCCGGGACATTCGTTCCGGCCGAGAGCTTCGTCACGGTGGTCGTCTCGATAGGCGCCGAGGAATTCGGTGTCCCGAACGTCGTTGGAGAAAACGTCGATGTCGCGCGGGCGAGGATCGAAGGGGACGGCTTCAGCGTCGGTGACATCACGTACGAGCTCACGGAGGATGTCGACGAGAACATCGTGATCCGGCAGAGCCCCGAGGCCGGGGCAACAGCGCCGCCCACAACGGCCGTCAACCTGGTTGTCTCGTCAGGTCCGTTCTCGATCGAGGTGCCGGACGTGTCAGGGAGGACGGCGGAGACGGCCGTCATCCAGCTCGAGCGAGAGGGATTCGAGAGCGTCAGGATCGAGGAGGCACCTTCGCCCGACGTGCTCGCCGGATTCGTCATCGAGACGAATCCCGCGGCCGGCCAGATCGTGCCGCGGGACGCAACAATCACCGTCATCGTTTCCTCGGGACCCGAACCTGTTGGTGCTCCGAACCTGGTCGGCCTGTCCCGATCACAGGCCGAGAGCCAACTCAACGCGCTCGGACTGCTTCTCGTCGTGAGTAACGACACGGTCGAAGTCGCGGTCGACTCGGGGCTGATCGGTAACGTCGCCGAGCAGTCACCGGGACCGGGCACCGAGCTCGAGGTGGGGTCCGAGGTCGTGGTGCGTCTCGGGGTCCCGAGACAGGTGACGGTGCCGAACCTCGTCGGCCTCACCCCTGAGAATGCCCAAACGACTGCGGCGAACGTCGGCCTGAACGTCGACATCGTCGAGACGCGCACGACGAACGACCAGTCCCTCGACGACACGGTCGCCACCCAGATCCCACCGGCGGGATCCACTGCCGAAGAGGGCAGCTTCATCGAGATCTCCGTGTACACCTACCGCCCGATCGTGCCGAACTTCTCGGGTATGACCCTCGCCCAGGCCCAGGCCGAAGCGACGAGTCTCGGTCTCGGCACCGTGACCCAGTCGGGTACGACCGCATCGTGTACCACCGAGGGACTGATCGTCTCCCAGAACCCCGTTGCCGGAACCGAGGTCGACAAGGGCGCCGGCGTCGCCGTGGAAGTCTGCGACCTTCCGTGATCGGCGTGGAGGAGATCTCCGCGCGCAACGAGGCACTTCTGGTGTGGTACCGCGACGCAAAGCGTGACCTCCCGTGGCGGGACGTCGACGATCCCTACCTGACGCTCGTCTCGGAGGCGATGCTCCAGCAGACCCAGGTGACGAGGGTGATCGGCCGGTTCGAGCGATTCATCGAACGGTTCCCCGACCCCGCGTCCCTCGCATCAGCGTCGGTCACCGACCTGCTCGCCGAATGGTCCGGACTGGGGTACAACAGCCGTGCACTGCGCCTCAGGGAGGCCGCCGCGATCGTGGCGAGGGATGGTTGGCCGACCACCGCCGACGGGCTCGAGGAACTCCCCGGCGTCGGCCCCTACACCGCGGCCGCGATCGCCTCGATCGCGTTCGGTGAACCGGTGGCGGCAGTGGACACCAACCTCAGGCGGGTGCTCAGCCGGTGGATGGGCGAATCGTTGGCGGGACGCGCACTCGGGCGTACCGCCAACGACGTCCTCGGGGAACCCGCCGGGGACTGGAACCAGGCGGTCATGGACCTCGGCTCGTCGATCTGCCGACCCAGGGAGCCGAGGTGTGGCGAGTGCCCCGTCCAACAGTGGTGCCTCGATCCCTCGTTGTACGAGGCTCCGCCACCGCAGTCGGCGTTCAACGGCTCCCGCCGTGAGCTACGCGGAGCGATCGTGAGGGCCAGTACCACCGGTGGCAGCCCGTGGGATACCGGACGGGCACTTGGCCGGGACCACGCGGAGATCGCCTCGGTCATCGAGGACCTCCGGGATGAGGGTCTTCTCTCAGTGGACGGGTGATCGCTGGGCGATGAAGTTGGCCAACAGTGCCTTGCCCTGGGTGGTCAGTACCGATTCGGGGTGGAACTGCACCGCTTCGATCGGAAGGCGCCGGTGCCGCACGCCCTGGACGACACCATCCTCGGAATGGGCGGTCACTTCGATGTCCTCGGGAACGTCGATGGCGGCAAGCGAGTGGTAGCGGGTCGCCACGAACGGATTCGGAAGGTCGGCGAACACACCACGGCCGTCGTGCGTGATGTCGGACGTCTTCCCGTGCCTGGGCTCGGGGGCGAGGTCGACCGTTCCACCGAAGGCCACAACCACCGCCTGGAGACCGAGGCACACGCCGAGCGTCGGGATGTCGGGGCCGAGCCGGAGTACGTAATCGATGGAGTGACCTGCGTCCTCGGGTCTCCCGGGACCGGGGGAGATCACGATGCGGTCCGGGTTGAGCGCCCGTGCACCGTCGGCATCGACGACGTCGTTGCGGATGACGATGGGTTCGGCCCCGAGCTCTCCGATGTACTGCGCGAGGTTGTAGGTGAACGAGTCGTAGTTGTCGAGGATGAGGACCTTCATCCGACGCCACCTCCGGAGTCGAGCAGGTTCGCGCCCATCCAGTCGTACACCGAGAACAGGGCGATGAAGAACACGACGAGGATGATGATCGCGAGAACGACCTTGATCGCAATCGGACCGGGGAGCGCAAGGAATGCCTTCTTCATGACACTCCCAGTGCGTCTGCATTCGGGCCCTCGACGAGCTCTGCGAAGATGATCATGCGCTGGCGTGAACTGAACTTCGGATGGCACGTCGTGAGTGTCAGCCACGCACCCGGACGATCCTGGACGACCCATATCTCGGTCGGGCGGACGATGACCGTCTCCCTCACGGCGTAGGCATGGACCCCGATCGCCGTCTCGACCTCGATGCGGTCACCGGGCCTGAGCTCGTCGAGCTCGTGGAACGGCGCCCCGTAGGTCGTCCGGTGACCGGAGATGACAGCGTTCCCGGGTTGGCCCGGGAGCGCTGTCGACGGCATGTGCCCTGCGCCGTTCCTGAGGTCCGCCCTCGTAACGCCCTCGACCACAGCCCATCCCTCGGAGAGTCGCTCGATCGTCGGGATCCGGATGATCGCAAAAGCCTCGCCGTCCGGGGGCGGAGCCTCCACGAGCAGGGGAACGGGATCCCCACCGGCGCCCGGTTCAGCCGATCCGGTGTCGCCCGATCCCGGGACATACTCGACGGTTTCGATCTCGGCGGAGGCGAACCAGGAAACGGCATCAGACGATCGTTCGGTGTTGTTCTGCTGGGCCAGCCACGTGGTGAAGAACAACTGGTGTGCAACGAACCCGAGGAGGAAGATGCCGAGGCCGAGACACGTCCACCCGAGGATGCGAACCGTCTTCACAACCCGCCCGCGAGGAACGGTAACGGTTTCGGGGTTGGATGCCTCCTCCACGACGGTCCTGCTCATGCCGCAGGAGGCTACTGCCAGTGAGCGGATTCGATACCCCCGAACGTCACGCGACCGACTCCGCTAGCCTTCCGTCCATGCCGAAGTCAAAGGGCCGGAAACAGGCGAACAAGCGTCCAACGCCGCCGTCGCACAAGCCGACAGCCGTCGACACAAAGGGCCCGTCGCCCATGTGGTACGTCGCCACGATGTTCGGTCTTATGGGGGTCGGCCTCATCGTCATCCTCGCGAACTACATCGGGTTCCTCCCCGGCGGAACGTCGAACACCTACCTCATCGCCGGCCTCGCAGCGATCGGTGTCGGGTTCGCCATGACGATGAACTACCGCTGAGGCGATTCGGCGTTTCACCGAGCTGCTGAACTCTCCGCTACGCCCTGACCATGTCCTCACGGCAGTGGCGTGGTGGTTCGATCTCACCTTCGTGGGCCTGGGTGATCGTCAGGCTCAAGCCACACACCGTGCAGAAGAACGGCACGTCGACCTCGTGGACATCGTCGAGCTCGGGGTCCGGCGGAGGTCCCGAGGCGATGAAGCGGATGCTCCAGACCGTCAGCACCAGGACGAGGCCGGCGATGACGAACGCTATGAAGATGGTCACGCGAGCGACTCGATGATCGTGCCGTTCGCGAGTCCCCCTCCCTCGCACATCGTCTGGAGGCCGTAGCGGCCGCCGGAACGTTCCAGCTCGTTCACGAGGGTGGTCATGAGGCGCGCCCCGCTCGCACCGAGAGGATGGC
>CAZYGP010000065.1:0-9971 GCA_964647265.1 uncultured Acidimicrobiaceae bacterium
CGCTGCGCCGCGATCCGGCGATCCTGTTCCATCACGACGACGACCCGCGGCCGCTACGCAATCGGCTCCACGTCGACGTCGGTCGCCCGCCCGAGGCGGTGGCGTCGGCGGTCGCCGAACTCCGGCAGACACCATCCGGGCCGTACGGCCTCATGATCTCCGACGAGGCGGGCAACGAGGTCGACCTCGTGCCGGGCGGACCGATGTCTGACGCCTCGGAATCCGCCGACTGGCAAGCACCGTTCGCCGCCATGGTGTTCTATCCGACGGTGGTGCCCGAGCAGGCGACCGCACTCGTGAGCGCGGTGGCCGGGTTGGCTGATGACGCCGGGATGCCGCTGCTGATCGATGTCCGACCCGACGGCGTGACCATCGACAGCGGCAAGGACCTGTGGGAAGGCCCAGACGGCCCCCTGCCTGCCTTCACCGACCTGGCGGCCAGGATCCAGACCGCGGCCCGGGGTCTCGGCCTGTCCGCGGACCCGGCCCGACCTCGCTTCGTCCAACTGTGCCTGGATGTCGTCGATCTGCCTGCCGCCCGTGAGTTCTGGACGTCGGCGCTGGGGTACCGGACCGATCCTCGAGAAGGCGTCTCCGACGTCTACGATCCGCGTCGGCTCAACCCGGTGCTCATCTTCCAGGGAATGGACAGCTCGGATGAGGCCCGGCGACGCCAACGCGACCGGATACGGCTGGTACTGAACGTCCCAAACGACCAACTCCAGCACCGGATCGCCAACGCCGTCGCCGCCGGTGGCAGGGTCGTCGACACGACGGGCACGCGGGCGCGCGTGTCGGACGCCGAGGGCAACGAACTGGATCTCGTCAGCGAACCCTGAACGGCTCCGGATGAATCAGGTTGTTTGTACGTTCGCAGGCGGTTGTCGCTCCTCGATCCAAGGCACCGAACGGTTCCGACGGTCGCGGCATCACGCCATGGCGTATGCGAGCTGGCCGAGGTTCACGATGGCAACGATCATGTAGACGCCAACGGCCAGACGGAGGTAGTCCACCCCACGGGATGAGCGTACGCAGGGAGTCAGGGCGAGGATGGCGGTCGGGATTCCCAGCTTGAGGACGACCGCCCACGGTGTGCCGAGCACTGCCGCCATGACGGGGTTGACCTCGATCGCGCCGAAGTTGCGGATGGAGAGATCGGTCAGCATCAGGTCGAGCACGTTCAAGGCCACGAGGGCGACACCGAGCGCGATTGCCGCATTGCGCGCGTCTGAGTGATCCCCAATGCCCCGCCCGACGGACGCCAGCTGCTCCATGGATGCCTTCTCAGCCCAACGCCGCCCGACGTTGTGCCTACACATTGTGGTACCACGGCCACTCGCGGCGCAACCGGTTTCCTCGTCGCACGGACAGGAGAGGTCCGAGGAGGTAGCCTGTGTTCGGGTCAGCGAGCTGGAGGGGTTGATGTGGACGGCGACAGGGTCGAGCAGCTACTCGAGGAGATCCTCATCGAGTTGCGGTCGCTCAACGACGTGACGGTGTGGGCAGCGAATCCGCGGGACCTCGGACGGAGTTGGACCGCGGACAAGCGCGACGAGGTCCTTGCTCGCAAGCGCGAGTACATGCGCCGCATGATCGAGAATGAGGATCTCATGGATGGCCGGCGACCGCTCGAGGGTGACGACGCGCCCAGCTGAACGCCAGCGCCGCCGGCCGTCTCAGCTGACCAGGTCGCCGGTCACCTCCGTGCCGGTTGGTCGACCAGCTTCGAGCGCATCGAGGTTCGCGATCGTCGTTTCGCAGATCTGCTCGACGGCTTCTCGTGTGAAGAATGCCTGATGGCCCGTGATCAGGACATTCGGGAACGTGAGGAGCCGTGAGAACACGTCATCCTGAATCACCGTATTCGATAGGTCTTCGAAGAAGAGGTCGCCTTCCTCCTCATAGACGTCCAGAGCGAGTGCCCCGAGCTGACCGGACTTGAGGCCCTCGATTACTGCGACCGTATCGATCAGTGCTCCCCGAGACGTGTTGATGAGCATCGGTCGTTTCGACATCCGGGAGATGGCGCCTGCATCGATGATGTGGTGGGTTTCGGGTGTCAGCGGACAATGGAGGGTGATGGCGTCCGACTCCGCGAAGAGGACGTCGAGGGTGACGTAGTCGATGCCCATGTTCCGGATCGTGTCGTTGGGATGGGGGTCGTGGGCGATCACCTTCATGCCGAAGCCCTGGAGGATCCCTGCGGTGATCTGGCCGATCTTTCCGGTTCCGATGATGCCTGCCGTCTTGTCCACCATGTCGCGTCCCATCAGCCCGATGAGGCGGAAGTCGCCGTCACGCACTCGGCTGTACGCCCTGTGGATGCTCCGGTTGAGGGTGATTGCCAGCCCGACGGTGTGCTCTGCCACTGCGTGTGGGGAGTACGCGGGCACCCGCACGACGGTCATTCCCCGTTCCCCTGCCGCGGCGATGTCGACGTGATTGAAGCCTGCTGAGCGAAGCGCGATGAACTCGACGCGGAATCGGCTGAGCACCTCGATGGTGTCGCGGTCGACGATGTCATTCACGAACAGGCAGACCGCACGAGCGCCGTCGGCGAGCGGTGCGGTCGTGGGATCCAGTCGCGCTTCGAGGAACTGCAGATCGTGATCGCTGTTGGCCTCGGTGAGGAACTGCTCGTCCCAGGGTCGGGTGGAGTAGACGGCGACGCGCATGATCGCGAGCCTACCGCCGAGACCGTGTGCGCCGGCCGAGCGTGGTCATCCCCGGATGATGTTCTCGAGACGTGCAAGGGCAGCCGGGACGTCGGGGATCGTGTTGAGGAGATTCTCGAAGGGATCGGTTCGCATCGCGGCGAGCCGCCGTGGAACCGACGTCATCGTGAACCTCGCCACGTCGAGGCTCGGCGTCACCTCGGACCACCTCAACGGGGTCGACACGGTCGCGCCAGGCACCGGACGAACACTGAATGGTGCGACGAGGAGCTTCCCCCGACCATTCTGCAGGTGGTCGATGTACACCTTGTCGCCACGTTCGCCCGGCGATCGGATCGTCGTCGCGATCTCGGGGTGCATTCCCTCTACGACGACCGCGATCAGGGACCCGAGCATTCGCTGGTGATCGTACGTGAGCGGAGGGCCCATCGGGATGAGCACGTGGAGGCCGGACTTGCCGCTCGTCTTGACGACGTGGGGGAGCCCGATGTCGTCACACAGGCCGTGGATGGCTCGTGCGACGCTCACCACCGATGCGAACGGAGCGGTCTTCGGGTCGAGGTCGAGGATGCACCAATCGGGGGTATCGAGCGTGGACATCCTGCTCGCCCAGATGTGCAGCGGGATCGACGCCATGTTGGCGACATATCGGAGGGCCTCGACGTCCTCTATGACGAAGTAGTTGTTCCCGGTTTCATCGTCGCGCTCGATCCACTCCGTCCGGATCCAATCGGGTACGTATTCCGGTGCGTTCTTCTGGAAGAAGGACTTCCCCTCGATCCCATCGGGGAATCGGTCGAGGACGAGTGGCCGATCGCGAAGGTAGGGGAGGAGGTGATCGGCAACAGACGTGTAATACTCGATGAGGTCGCCCTTCGTGAGTCCGTCATCGGGCCAGAACACCTTCTCGGTGTTGGTCGGCTCGGTCGTTCGGGCATCGACGATCGCGGGCCTCGGTGGTTCATGGTCGGCATCCGGTGCATCGGCGAGGGTGGCGTGAACGAGGGGTTCGTAGCCCTCGAAGACTGGGTGCCTGAGGGAGCCTGCCTCGGTGAACTCCTTGTAGCGAACCGTGGCCATCCATCGCGGAATGACCCATCGGTCACCCTTGCCGTGCGACAGGTCACCGTCGACTCGGGGATCGGGCGTCTCGTCGGGTTCGAGGAGTGACCGGAGCTCGGAGAGCGTGGCGGTGCTGAACCCGGTTCCGACACGGCCCGCGTATCCCAACCGCTGTCCGTCCCGCACGGCGAGGTGGAGGGCACCGAGCCCTGAACGGTCGCCACGGGGCACGGTGTACCCCACGATCGCGAATCGGCCGGTCTGTTCGACCCGGATCTTGAGCCATGCGTCGGAGCGGCCGGCGGAGTAGGTACTCGACGAACGCTTCGCGATGATGCCCTCGAGGCCCATCCTGGTCACTTCGGCGAACATCGCCTCACCCATTCCAGCGACGTGGTCCGCGTACCGGATGGGTCCGAGGCTCGGCGTGACGGACCGCACCAGCTCCTTGCGGTGAACCAGAGGGACCGGGCGTGTGTCCAGGTCGCCGAGTGCCACCATGTCGAACGCGAAGAGCGTCGCAGGCGATCGCGCCGAAGCCGACGCGACCTCGAACCTGTTGGTGAGCGCGCCTCGGCGTTGGAGGGACGTGAACGAAGGCCTCCCGAGCTCGTCGAGCACCACGACCTCACCGTCGAGAGTCACCGTGTCGACAGGCAGCCGTCGCGCGGCGCTGACGATCTCAGGGAAGACGGCGGAGGCGTCCAGGCCGCTGCGGTATCGGAGACGAACGTGCCGGTCCCGCTTGTCGAGGATCATCCTGTATCCGTCGTACTTGATCTCAAAGACCCACTCGGGGTCCGAGAAGGGTGTGTCCGCGGGCGAGGCCAACATCAGTGCCATGGTCGTCGCGTCCACGGTTCCGACGATCGCACCCGCGTCCGCAGCGGCCGCGGCGAGCGCGTCTGCTCGCTCCCTGACATGCGCGATCTCATCGACGGTCATGCCCGAGAGGATGGATCGCTCGTCGAACTCGACGTCCTCGTCACTCGCCCATGGGTCGGGCTTCTTGATGAGGAGCCACTCGGTGGGATCCTGCTTCATGCGGACCAGGGTCCACTGCCCGCTGAGTTTGTAGCCGGCGAGGCTGAACAGCAGCTTGCCCTTGGCGATGCCCTCATCGGGATCCTCATCGAACGTGAGCCAGCCGCGGTCCCACACGATCATCGCACCACCCCCGTACTCGCCAGCGGGGATGACCCCCTCGAAGTCGGCGTACTCGAGGGGATGGTCCTCGGTGTGTGCCGCGAATCGCTTCACTTCAGGGTCGACGGATGGCCCCGAAGGAACGGCCCAGGACATCAGGACGCCGTCGTGCTCGAGACGGAGGTCGTAGTGGAGGCGGCTCGCGGCGTGCTTCTGCACGACGAAGATGCCCCCCGCTCCCGTGGCGCCGGTGGAGAAGGGCTCAGGGGTGCGATCAGCAGCGCGTTTTCGCCGGTACTCATCCAAGCGATCGGCGTTGGTCTGGCCCATGGGAGGCGATCCTAGACCCCAGAGGTCATCCGTCCCCGACGGATGTGGGATCCTGCCGAGATCACGGATATTCACTGGCGGATTTCGCGGTCTGTGGTATACAGGGGGCTTCCCCAACAAGGAATGACATGGCGCGTCCCATAGCCACGGGAACGATCAGCTTCGGGCTGGTCGCGATCCCGGTCAAGCTCTTCTCGACGAACGAATCGGACTCCCGGATCGCCTTCAACTCACTGCACGAGTCGTGCGGTACTCGCGTTCGCCAGCAGTTCTACTGCCCGAAGGATGAGGTGGTTGTGAACCGCGACGAGATGGTCAAGGGATATGAGTTCGCCAAGGACCAGTACGTCGTGTTCACGCCCGAGGAGCTCAAGGCGATGGAATTGGCATCTACCCAGTCCATCGACATAAAGGAGTTCGTTCCCCTCGCCGAGGTCGACCCGCTCTACTACGAGAAGGCCTACTACCTCGGACCAGACAAGGGCGGTGCGAAACCGTATGCCCTCCTGTCGGAGGCGATGAAGTCGACAGGCAGAGCGGCCCTTGCGCGTTATGCGGCCCGGGGGAAGGACTACCTCGTCCTACTCCGTCCGTTCGAAGGCGGGATCCTCATGCAGCAGTTGCGCTACACGGACGAGATCAGGTCGTTCGACGATGTCGACCTCGGCGACGCCGTCGTCGACGAGGCAGAGCTGAGGCTCGCAGAGCAGCTCGTACAGCAGATCGCAAGCGACTCCTTCAACCCAGAGGCATACTCGGACGGGGTCAAGGGCGAGATCCTCGCAGCCATCGAGCAGAAGGTTGCGGGTCACGAGATGACCTTCGCTCCCAAGGACGAGCCGAAGGCCCAGGTCATCGACCTCATGGCTGCCCTCAAGGCGAGCCTCGGCGAGCAGGGGGATGCGGGGGAGTCAACGGCCCGAAAGCCCGCCAAGCGTGCGGAGGGTTCGTCGACGAAGAAGCGGGCAAACGCCAAGAAGTGATCTCCGTCCGTACGATGGGATGCGATGGTCGACCATGAGCTCGTCCCACACGGCGGGATGTACACGATCAGCGAAGTATCAGCGCTCGTCGGACTGACACCACGCCAGATCCGGTTGCTCGTCACGGATGACATCGTCCATCCTGTACGTGGTGAACGGGGTCGGCACCTCTTCTCGTTTGCTGACGTGACCGTCGTTCGGGAAGTTGCGGATCTCGTGAAGCGTGGTGCGCAGATGGACCGCGTTCGCGCAGCGGTGAGGCAGATCGGAGCCCGCGGAAGCGGTCAGGTCGACCCCGAGGGCATCCGGCTGGATGTGAACGGCCGACGTGTCGTCGCCCACACGGACACCGGCACCTTCGAACCCGAGTCGGGACAGGTCGTGATGGCCTTCGATGGAGAGGAGGTCCCGGTCACAGCGCCTGTTGTCATTCCGATGCCGACCGATGATCCGTCGGGTCACTCGGCGTCGGAGTGGTTTGGGTACGGTGACAGGTTGGAGGAGACCGACCCCTCGGCAGCGGAGCAGGCGTACCGTCGTGCGATCGCCATCGATCCGTCGTTCGCCGAAGCACACGTGAACCTCGGGAGGCTCCTGCACGCGGCAGGTGCCGTCCTTGAGGCCCTCGAGTGCTACGAACGGGCACGGGTCCTCGATCCGGGCGATGCGACGACGGTGTTCAACATCGGCGTTGCACACGACGACCTTCGCAACGACAGCGCCGCCATTGAGGCATACTCGACCGCGGTCGACCTCGCCCCCCGGTTCGCCGACGCGCGCTACAACCTCGCGGCGGTGTACGAGCGGACAGGCCAGATCGCTCCCGCGTTGGCGGAACTGCGGGCGTATCGGGAGCTCATCGAGGGCCGATGCCCCCGCCGCAGCGTTGTTGCTGCCGTTACGATCCGATCTCACACACGAAGGGAAATCCGTGGCTACGAGAACTCACAACAGTCGGCCAACGTGGATGGTTGTCGTGGCCGTCCTCATTCTGCTCCCCGTCCTCGTGTGGGCGCTGAGCACGGTGGTGAGCATCCTGTATGCCGTGTCGATCGGTTTTGTGATCGCCGTGGTGGCGATCGTCGCTGCGTTCATCTGGTTGAAGAATCGCGTCGGCTGATTCGCTCGATTTCGCCCATCACGGCCTCGGCGTCATACCGAGCCCGAGAACACCAGCAGTGCCACCATCACGATGAGCCATGCGGCGATGCCGCCGCCGACGATGAGCGCGCGCATCCAGGCAGGGATCTGTGATCGGCCGAGGATGAAGTAGGCGATCACGCCGAGGATCGGAATCAACAAGATCACGAAGTACCACAGGATGACCGTGCCCCTGGTCATCTCCTCCTGTCGACGCACCATGTCCCAGATCGCAAGGGCTATCCACGAGCCCAAGAGGGCGAGTGGAAGGAAGTACGCCCACATGGATGCGAAGACCGTCCAGACGGTCGGGTCACTCACGGGGATTCCTGACACGGTGATCTCCTTGCCTGCGATCTCGACGCCGTCGGGTACGCCCGGAGTCTCGATCGCACTCAGGTCGGGTTTCACGAACACGTTGACAGCCGGTTGGGGGGTCGCCCCAATGTCGGGCATGCCCCGCTGGGGTGGGGGAGGGGGCCAATCGCGGTAGTCACTCCCGGGTGGCGTGTCGTACCTGGTATCCGCCGTTGCCCCGAGGAGAAGGAGCGGACCGTACAGGTCCCACACGATCGGGAGGTTGAGACCGCCGCAGCTGTGCAGGATCTCGAGGAACAGTGGACTGGTGTTCGACGAGTATCGGTTGTCCTCGAAACAGTTCTGCGGTGCCCACGGGCCGAACAGGGCGAGATCTGCGACCCCGCTTCCGGCGATCGTGTTGTCCCTGACGACGTTGCGCTCCGCCCACCAGATGTTCCGGTCGGGAAGGACCGACGCGGCGATACCGAAGCGGCTGTGGTTGAGGATCAGGTTCTTCTCCACGAGGTTGCCGACGCCCCCGCCGATCGCGATACCGTTTCCCCACGCGATGCGCCAGCGGTCCTTGCTCGGTGCGGTCGGTTCGCTGTTGTCGAGGATCACGTTCCCGCCGATGTACGCCTCACGCTGGGGCGCGAGGAGCTCGCTGTCGATCGAGTTGGGCACGATGCCGCCGAGGTTGTGGTGCCAGTAGGAGTTGATCAGGTAGAGGTCGCCGCCGGCGTTCGATCCGGAGAATGCGAGACCGTTGCCTGTCGACTCCACGTTCTCGACGACGGCGTTGCACGGGTAGCACTGCCCGATGTAGAAGGCCGAGTCGACGTTACCGGACCCGTAGCTGTCGTTGAAGCGGCCATCGACCGAGTCGAATGCGTACAGGCCGTAGTCCCCGTTGTTGTGGGCGGTGAGGAAGGAGCCCCGGTATCCCGTCACGCCCGTCCAGTAGAAGCCGTTGGTCCGATAGTTGCGTGCCGTCATGTTCTCCACGGCGATGCCGTCTGCAACCGCATGGATGCCATTGCTGAGTTCGAAGCCGCCGTCGAGGATCACGGTGTTGCGGTCAGTGCCACGGAGCGTCACTGATGGGACACGCACGATGACGGCCTCGTTGTACACGCCGGGGCCGATCAGAATCATGTCCCCCGGCTCGGCGAGGTCGACGGCGCCCTGGATCGTCTCGTGGTCCTCCGGTACCCTGCGGGTGGTCCCGCTCCAGGCCTCCACGGCCTCCGATGTCTCGGGCTGTGGCCGTTCGTAATCGGGGACATCCCCGACGATGACGTAACCCGCCATGCCGTCACCCTCGGGAGTGCCGTGGAAGGTGCAGAAGTAGGGCACCACGCCGGGCTCGTCGAACGTGCGCGAGTACTTCGCTCCGCGCTCCATCACGAGGTCGGATTCCCAGGATCCGTCCGAGGCGAACACGTTGTGGGGATTGTCGCCCTCCATCCTCCACTCGACCGTCCCCCCGATGGGGATCTCGGCGATGGCGGGGGAGAAGGAGTCGTCGTATCCGAACACCTGGACCTGATCGGGTGCAGGACTCCCCTCATCGGCAGCCTCTCCACCGCACGCAGCGACGATGATGGACAGGCCCACCACGAGGCCAGATCCGATGGCCGCTCGCAGCCTGGCACCGGTACGGATGTGCACCGCGGCACCCTACCGCGCGGAATGCCGGTGCGCCGGGAATCCGGCCGTTCACGTCGCGAGCGCACGAGTTGGCCGTGATCGGGAACCGAACCCATGGCCGTCATCGTCAATGAGTGGTGGTACCGCCGGTGATGTGCTTGAATGCACGCACACCTCCAACGAGGTGCACTGCGAAGCGGGCGGTTGGCACTAACTCCCGGAGTTGGCTACCGTTCCCTTTCTGCCGGTCACCCGGCAGGCTATTGCCGCTTGTTCTGAGCGGTGGTACACTGTGAGGCCCCTGGGCGAATACCGTGAGATTCGGTGCGCGCAGGAACCGGGCTCCTTGACAACTGAACAGTGCGTCGATCGATCGTCCTCGTGATGGTCGATCGAGATTGACAGGCGCTTGCCACGAGACCACACAACTGGGCGGTCGAGAGGCGAGCGTATCAACGTCCATCGGACCGACCGCTTCGGCGGAAGGAAAGATGGTCGTACAAGCCAACGGTCACACAACCAAAGAGGACCCCGTTCCTCGTGTGATCGCATCCTTTTGAGGGATGAAAAACTCCTGGTCCATGCGAGAGTGTGGACACGGGATCATTCCCATCGGATATTCGATGGAGAGTTTGATCCTGGCTCAGGACGAACGTTGGCGGCGCGCTTAATGCATGCAAGTCGA
>CAZYGP010000066.1:0-9932 GCA_964647265.1 uncultured Acidimicrobiaceae bacterium
ACGTCAACATCGAAGGAACCCGCAGTGTCGTGCGAGCTGGGGCGGAGGCGGGCGTGCGCCGGATCGTGTACACGTCGTCGGCGGCCGCGATCGGCGAGCGGGAGGGCATGGTCGGAACCGAGTCCATTGTGCACTCGGGTGAGTACCACTCGCCGTATGCGCGTTCCAAGCACCTCGGGGAGGTCGTGGCGTTCGAGACGGCCGCCGAAGTAGGCGTCGACCTCGTTGCGGTCAACCCGTCGTCCGTTCAGGGTCCCGGCAGGTCAGGCGGTTCTGCACGGATCCTCCTGTACGCCCTTCGGTCCCGCAAGCCGTGGGTGGTCGACACGCACGTGTCCATCGTCGACATCGAGGACTGCACAAACGGGCACCTCGCGGCGGCCGAGTCCGGCCGACCGCAGGAGCGTTACCTGCTGAGCGGTGCGACCGTGTCGGTACGCGAGGCGCTCGAGCTGGCGCAAGCCGTTGCGCATGTGGACCTGCGACCAAGGTGGCTCTCAGCAGGCCTCGTCCGGGTGCTCGGTCGTCCCGCGTCGAGGATCGTCGCTGCGGTCAGGCCCGGTTCGGGAGTGTGCCCCGCGCTGATCGACACGCTGCTCCACGGGCACCGCTTCGACGCCTCGCGGTCCGAGGAGGAACTCGGCGTCCGATACACACCCCTCACAGAGACCTTCGCAAGAACCATCGAGTGGTTCCGTGCCGAGGGACTGATCGACACGCCCTGACCCCTGCGCGTGGGCGTCCGGTGGTGATCGGGCATCGTCTACGCTGGGGGGTCGTGACCGCATCGCTTCGCGCCCTGCTGGATCGATGGCACCGAGAACTCGACCTACCCCTCCCCGGGCGGTTCGTCGTGCCTGCGCCCGCGCGCGCCATTGTGCTGGCGGCCATGGCGCATCGGTGGCAGGGTCCGGTCCTCGCCGTCGTGGCAGGTGAACGTGAGGCCGAGGATCTCGTCGACGATGTCGGACTCTTCACCGATGCGGTCCATCACCTTCCGGCATGGGAGACACTGCCGTTCGAGCACGTGTCACCGAACATCGTCACGATGGCGAAACGCGTCGAGGCCCGCCATCATCTCGACGCAGGTGGTCCCGTCGTCGTGGTCGCCTCCGTTCGCGCCGTCACCCAGCGGATCTCCCCGTCGACGACCGCGCCCCTGATCCTCGAGGCAGGAGCCGAGGTCGGCTTCGACTCACTCGTGGGAGGGCTCGTCGCACATGGGTACACCAGGGTCGACAGGGCAGAGGCCAGAGGTGACATCGCGGTCCGGGGCGGCATCGTCGATATCTACCCGCCGAGCGCTGAGAACCCGTACCGGATCGACATGATCGGCGACGAGGTCGACTCGATCCGTAGCTACTCGGCTGTGACCCAGCGGTCGATCGTCGACCTCGATCGGATCGCGGTCCACCCGGCCCGCGAGGTGCTGCTCGACGCAACGATCAGGGAGCGTGCAACTTCGCTGCTCGTCGACGCTCCCTGGGCATCTGACAGGTGGGACAGGATCGCCAATGGTGTCACCTTCCAAGGTATGGAGTCGTGGCTGCCGTGGCTCGCACCACCTCGAACGGTGCTCGACGCCACCCCGGCGCAGGTGGTCATGTTCGACCCCGTCCGATGCGCCGACCGCGCCGCGGACCTGATCACGGAGGAAGCGGATCTCGCCGCCGCCCTCGCGGACACCTGGGGATCCGGTTCCCCCGACGCTGGGGACCATCCGCCCCTGTACCTGCCACTCATCACAGAGTCCGTCGCGGACCGACTCGTAGAAGCTCCCTCGCAACCATCCGGACCCGCAGACGAGGGTTACGAGATACGCGGCATCGACGGTGTCCCCGGGGATCCCGAGTCGATCGCTCGTGCCATCAACCTCCTGCGAAGCCGCGGGATCGACGTCGTGGTGGCGATGGACGGGGAGTCCGCTGCGAAACGGGTTGCAGGACTCCTCGGGGAGCACGGAGCCGACCTCCCGGTGGTCGACATCCTCGCGGCACCGTCGACTGCCGTGACGCACCACGGAATCCACAACGGGTTCATCTTTCCGGCGATGGGGGTCGGCGTGATCGGCGAGCGTGAGGTCGCTGGTCGCAGGCGTGCGCACAGGACCTCGGGGCGCGGAACACGCCGTCAACTCGGCGACGCGTACCGCGACCTCGCACCGGGCGACTTCGTCGTGCACCACCATCACGGCATTGGACGGTTCGCAGGACTCGTCCATCGGGACATCGCCGGCGCCGAACGCGACTATCTGCTCGTCGAGTATGCGGGCGAGGACAAGCTCTACGTACCAACCGATCAACTCGGCGCCATCACCCGCTACTCGGGAGGCGAGTCACCGAGGCTCTCGCGAATGGGAGGTACCGATTGGAGCCAGACGCGATCGAGGGTTCGAAAGGAGGTTGCCGTGGTGGCCGACCAGGTCGTCGAACTGCACCGAAAGCGCGCAGCGGCCGTCGGTCACGCATTCGGCGCCGACACCCCGTGGCAACGAGAGTTCGAGTCAGCGTTCCCGTATGAGGAGACGCCGGACCAGCTCGAAGCGATCATCGCGGTCAAGGCCGACATGGAGACCGCTACGCCGATGGATCGACTGATCTTCGGTGATGTCGGATTCGGCAAGACCGAGGTCGCCATCCGCGCGATGTTCAAGGCTGTCCAGGAAGGCAAGCAGGCAGCGATGCTCGTTCCAACGACGCTCCTCGCCCAGCAACACAACGCGACCTTCACGGATCGCTTCGCCCCGTACCCGGTCCGGGTCGAGATGCTCTCACGATTCCTCACGACACGTCAGCAGCGAGCCGTGGTACGCGGGATCGCCGACGGCTCCGTCGACATCGTCGTGGGCACGCATCGGCTGCTGTCGGATGACATCGTGTACAAGAACCTCGGTCTCGTCGTCATCGACGAGGAGCAGCGCTTCGGCGTAGCGGCCAAGGACGCGCTGCGGGCGCTTCGCACGAGCGTGGATGTGCTCACGCTCACGGCGACACCGATCCCGCGTACGCTCGAGATGGCGCTCACGGGAATCCGCGATGTGTCGAGCATCCGTACGGCACCCCAGGACCGCCACCCGATCCTCACCTACGTCGGCCCGTACGACGAGAAGGCGGTCGCCGCAGCGATCCGGCGCGAGATGCTGCGCGAGGGCCAGATCTACGTCGTGCACAACCGGGTCCAGTCCATCGACCACGCGGTTGTGCGGCTCAGGGAGCTCGTACCGGACGCCCGCATCGGCATGGCCCACGGTCAGATGAGCGAGGCGCAACTCGAGCAGGTCATGTTCGACTTCTGGAACGGCGAGTACGACGTTCTCGTTGCCACGACCATCATCGAGTCAGGGCTCGACGTCCCCCAGGTGAACACGCTGATCGTCGAGCGCGCCGATCGTCTCGGCCTCGCCCAGCTGTACCAGCTCCGCGGAAGGGTGGGGCGGTCCAACCAGAGGGCCTACGCATACCTCTTCCACCCATCGGAGGAACGCCTGAGCGAGACCGCCTACCGGCGGCTCGAGGCGATCGGCGAGTTCTCGAACCTGGGGAGCGGCTTCGAACTCGCCATGCGCGACCTCGAGATCCGGGGGGCGGGGTCGATCCTCTCGGAGACCCAATCCGGCCACATCGCGGCGGTCGGTTTCGATCTGTACGCCGAACTCGTCGCTGACGCCGTGACGGAGTTGATGGGAGGAGATGTCGATGACCAGGCCGACGAGTCTGTTCGGATCGATCTCATGGTCGATGCCCACCTCCCCGCCGAGTACGTGTCAGGAGGAGAGACCCGCATCGAGGCATACAGGAGGCTCGCTGGGGCCGTCGACGACGATGCGATCGACGACGTGGAAGCCGAGTGGCTCGATCGTTTCGGTCCGCTTCCGCAACCTGCATTGGAACTCATCGACCTCGCGCGACTCAGGCGGGAAGCGTTGCGCCTCGGTATCACCGAGATCCTCCAGAACCGCAGGGAGGTCAAGATCGCCCCGGTCACGCTCAAGGCTTCCGAGGAGGTCCGCCTCGGGAGGATCGCCAGGGGCTCCGTGCTTCGCGGAGCAACCCTGTACCTCCGTCCTCCGGACGGGTCACCCACCACGGCCATACGCGCCTTCCTCCGTACAATGTGGTCACCATCGAGCGACACCTCGGAGACACCATGACATCGCGATCCCGGATCGCCGCCGCCGCCATGGCTGCGGCGTTCGCCCTCTCCGCTTGTTCGTCAGCTCATGTGGCAGCGACCGTCGGCGGTACCGACATCACCGACGGGGAGGTGACGGGGCTGCGAACAGCTGAAGTCGGCTCGACGACCGAAGGTGGGCAGTTCCGCGGTGACCTCTCGACCCTCATCATCGGCAGGGCGACCCTCCTCGCAGCGGAGGAGGACTACGGAATCACCGGCCTCGACACACCGGAGGCGCGGGACGCGTGGCTCGCGCAGGCGACACCGCAGGAGCTCGACGTCGTCGCGAATGTGGCTGCCAATCCCGAGCTGACCGACCTCGCGGTCGAGATCGTGACCACCCAGCTCATGGTCCGCGATGCGGTCATCGATGCCATCGCGGCGGACGAGGAACTCCTGCTGCGCGTGTGGCAGGAACGGCAGCGGGAACTCATCGAGGTGTGTCCGGTCCACATCCTCGTCGCGACCGAGGCCGAGGCAGCCGAGGCGCGGGATCGTGTCCTCGCCGGCGAGGACTTCGCCAGCGTGGCGGACGAGATCTCGCTCGATACCTCCTCGGCCGGTGGTGCCCTTTCATGTCCGTCCATCCCTGTCGCGTATGTCGAGCCTTTCGCGACCGTCGTCGCCTCGGCGCCCGTCGGCGAGGTCACCGATCCGTTCGAGACCGAATTCGGATGGCACATCGTGATCGTCGAGAGCCGAGAGTTACCAGCGTCGTACGAGGAGTTCGCTTCGGAGTCCCAGCGGTGGATCCCTGCCGACGCCCTTGCAGCGGAGTGGACCAACTGGCGCGACGATGCCGTCGAGAGGGCTGTGGTCATCGTGCGGTCTCAGATCGGCCGGTGGTTCCCAGAAGGCGACGGGATCCTGCCACCGCCGACCTCTCCCTGATGGCGATCGTCGTCGTCGGGCTCGGACCTTCGGGACTCAACCGAATCGATCCTGTCACGCGGTCCATCGTCGCTGACCCCGGGCGGGAACTCATCCTGCGAACCGGCCAGCACCCCGCCGCAGAACAACTCTCAGCGACGCGCGGATTCGTCACGTGTGACGACCTGTACGAGGCGTACGACGAGTTCGACGAGGTGTACACAGCGATCGTGGATCGGGTCGTGGAAGCGGCACGGCATTCCGAGGTCACATACGCGGTACCCGGAAGCCCGGCGGTCGGCGAGCGCACGGTTCCGATGCTCGTGACAGCAGCGCGCGCGATCGGCATCGAGGTGTCCGTGGCGAGCGCTCCGTCGTTCCTGGATCTGGCTTACGTGGCGGTCGGGATCGACCCCATCACGCATGGGGCCCAGATCCTCGACGCACGGGACCTACCCGATCCGCTGCCGCTCCACGTCCCGACGTTCATCACGCAGGTCGACTCACCCCTCAGCGCAGGTGAGGTTGCGATATCGCTCGGCAGGGTGCTCGAGGGCGACGCCGAGGTCGTTGTTCTCGACCGCCTCGGGGATGAGGACGAGGTCGTCGCTCCCATGGCCCTCGAGGACCTTGCCAGGTACCGCCCGGGATCACGGACGACGGTGTACGTCGCACGCGCCGATGTCGGTCTCCTCGGTCTGATTGCTACCAACAGGATCCTGCGGCGTGAGTGCCCGTGGGATCGCGACCAGACCCATCACACCCTGCTCAGCCACCTCATCGAGGAGGCGTACGAAACGGCGGACGCGATCGGCAGGCTTCCTGTTGCCGCACCGGAGGGCGACGTCGACTTCGGTACCTATGCCGAGGTCGAGGACGAACTCGGTGACCTGCTCCTCCAGGTCGTGTTCCACGCGACCCTCGCCTCAGAGACCGGCGCCTTCGATGTCGACGAGGTCGCCGAAGGTATCCGTCGCAAGCTCGTGCGACGGCACCCCCACGTCTTCGGCGACGTCACTGCCGACTCGGCGCGAGATGTCCTGGACAACTGGGAGAGGATCAAGCGCGGCGAGAAGGGCCGCGAGAGCCTGATGGACGATGTGCCCGTCGGCATGCCTGGGATCGCCAGGGCCTTGAAGGTCCAGATGAGGGCTGCTTCGGTGCGTTTCGACTGGGATGCGCCCGGTCCCGTCGTCGACGTCCTCCGATCCGAGATCGACGAACTCGAGGCCGCCGTCGGGGATCGTCAGAGGTCGTCTGACGAGCTCGGAGACGTGCTGTTCACGGCCGTCAACCTCGCCAGGCACCTCGATGTCGATCCGGAGGGTGCGCTCCGGGCGAGCGTCGAGCGATTCATGGACCGCTTCCGCGTCGTCGAGGCGAGGTTTGCCGATGACGGCCGATCCGTTGCGGACGCCGATGCCGTCGAGCTCGACGCGGCGTGGAGCGCCGCGAAGGGGACCACAATGGGTCCCTCGGGACAAAGCACATAGCAACCGAATCCAGCGTCTACCCTCGGGGGTCACCATGGGCCATCACACCACCATCACGCACGTGCACGCACGCGAGGTCCTCGATTCGCGGGGTAATCCCACGGTCGAGGCGGAGGTCCACCTCGGAGATGGCGCATATGGCCGCGCGATCGTTCCCTCGGGCGCATCGACCGGAGCGTTGGAAGCCGTCGAGTTGCGCGATGGCGACGCCCGCTATCTCGGAAAGGGCGTTCTGAAGGCGGTCGCGAACGTGAACGACACGATCGGGCCCGAGGTCGTCGGCATGGATGCGACGCAGCAGGAAGCGGTCGACAGGGTCATGCTCGATCTCGACGGAACTCCGAACAAGGCGAAGCTCGGTGCGAACGCCATCCTCAGCGTGTCCCTTGCCACGGCGCGCGCCGCGTCCGCCTCCGTCGGGGTTCCGACGTATCGATACTTGGGCGGAACCGCTGCCCGGACGCTCCCGACGCCGTGCTTCAACGTCGTCAACGGTGGAGCCCATGCGGCGAACTCGATCGACACGCAGGAGTTCATGCTCGTTCCCGGTGGTGCGCCGAGTTTCCGGGAGGCGCTGAGGGCCGGTGTCGAGGTCTACCACTCCCTCAAGAAGGTCCTCTCCAGCCGTGGTCTCCCGACGAACGTCGGCGACGAAGGAGGTTTCGCACCCGATCTGGCGTCTGATCGTGACGTGCTGGACGTCCTGAGCGAGGCGATCGAGGCTGCCGGTTACACGGTCGGCGATGATGTCTCATTCGCCCTCGACGTCGCTGCGTCCGAACTCTTCTCCGACGGCATGTACCACTTGTCAGGAGCGTCCCTCACATCCGAGGAGATGGTCCAGCACCTTTCGGGCCTCGTGGGGGACTATCCGATCGTCTCCCTCGAGGACGGCCTCGACGAGGCGGATTGGGACGGGTGGAAGCTCCTCACCGACGAACTCGGCACCCGAACCCAGATCGTCGGCGACGACCTCCTCGTGACGAACGTCGAACTGCTCGCGAAGGCGATCGACGTGGGAGTTGCCAACGCCATCCTCGTCAAGGTCAACCAGATCGGTTCGTTGTCCGAGACCCTGCACACGATGGAGCTCGCAGAGCGATCGGGGTACGGATCGATGGTGTCGCACCGATCGGGTGAGACCGAGGATTCGTTCATCTCGCATCTCGCCGTCGCCACCAACGCGGGACAGATGAAGACGGGAGCACCCGCTCGCGGTGAGCGCACGGCGAAGTACAACCAGCTCCTTCGGATCGAGGAGAGCCTCGGCTCCCAGGCCCGGTTCGCGGGATGGGATCGCTTCAGGAAGTTCCGATGACCGACACGCTCGAGCGGAGCATCGCCACAGAGCCGCCTCGACGCAGGAGGCGACGTTCGAGGGTGCGTTCGATGCTCTTCGTCACGTTGCTGGTGTCGGTCGGGCTCATGGCCGCAGGCGTACTGCCGGTCCAGCAGTACCTCGAACGGGGGAACCAGGTGAACGCAGCGAGGGATCGGCTCGCCGTCCTCGAGGCCGACAACGCAGCCCTGCGTGACGACGCCTCCGCGCTGTTGTCAGAGCAGGAGATCGAGCGGGTCGCAAGGGAGCAGTACGGGTTCGTCCGACCCGGGGAGATATCGTATGTGGTCATCACCCCCGACGACGCCGACCCGAGTGGCCCCGTGGCCGCCGTGGCGACGGGACCCTCCGAGCCGCGGAGCTTCCTCGAGCGGATATGGGACTTCGTCACGGGTGGTGACGTCGCAGGCGATGGATGATCGTGCGGTCGTAGAGGTCCAGATCGGCAGGCGACCGCGATCGACCGTTGCGGTCGAGGCCCGCTGCCACCTCGGGCTTCCCACGGTCATAGCGGTTCCTCCCGTCCTCGACGACGGCACGCCGTTTCCCACGACACACTGGCTCACATGCCCCCTCGCCGTCGTGCGGATCTCGAGGCTCGAGGCGGATGGTGGCGTGAAGGCAGCGGATGCGGCGATCGCTGACGATCCGGACCTCGCATCGAGGTACCGCGAGGCGATGCGGAGGTACGAACGTGAGCGCAACGCGCTCATCCCACCCGACTGGGACGGACCCGTGCCACGAGGAGGCGTCGCAGGTTCGCGCCACGGTGTCAAGTGCCTGCACGCACACTATGCCGACACGGCCGCCGGCCGATCCAATCCCGTCGGAGCCTCCGTCGCCGAGTGCATCGAGCCGCTCGACTGTGCCATGCCGTGTGTTGTCAGCAGCGACGAAGCGGCCGTGTCGAATCCCGACTGGTTCGAGCCGGTGTGAACTCGATCCGCGGTCAGTTCGCTGCGGCTGCTGCGAGTGCTCGGTCCACCATGTGCGAGGGAAGCTCCTGATAGTGATCGTGGCTCGCGGTGAAGTGTCCCCAACCCTGGGTGAGTGACCGGAGATCGATCGCGTACCTCACGATCTCGCTGGTCGGGATCTCGGCCGTGATCGTATGGGTGCCGTCCATGTTCGCCATCGAACCCTGCACGGCGCCACGCCTGGCGGCGATGTCACCCATGATGTCGCCCTGGTATTCGGGCGGCACCGTGATCAGGACTCTGGACACGGGTTCGAGCACGATCGGGCCTCCCGCTTCGAACGCCGCCTTGAAGCCTGCCCTGGCGGCGAGCTTGAACGCCATCTCCGAGGAGTCGACCGAGTGGTACTTGCCGTCGTCGACCGTCGCTTCGATGTCCACGACCGGGTAACCGTGGAGTCCCCCCTCCGCCATGGTCTCGACGAGGCCCTTCTCGACAGCGGGGATGAACTGACGCGGGATGGCTCCGCCCTTCACCGCATCGACGAACACGAAGCCCTCGCCTCGGGGCAGCGGTGAGAGCTTGAGATGGCACACGCCGTATTGGCCGTGACCGCCCGACTGCTTCTTGTGCTTGCCTTCGGCGTCTGCCGGTTGGGTGATCGTCTCGCGGTACGCGACGCGCACGGGTTCCTGATCGACCTGTACCCCGAACTTCCGCTCGAGCTTCTCGAGGGTGATGCCGAGGTGGGTCTCTCCCAGCCCCCACAGCAGGGTCTGGCGAGTCTCGTCGTTGTGGGTCATCGCCAATGATGCATCCTCGTCGAGGATCCTCGACAGCGAGGTCGACAGCTTGTCATCATCGGCCTGGGTCCGTGCCACGACTGCCGTGGCGAGCACTGCCGGTGGTCGATCGATGGGGAGGGCCTTCACGGGCTTGTTCTTCGGGGCGAGCGTGTCCCCGGTCGTCGTGTTCGTGAGCTTCGCCGCAGCGACGATATCGCCGGCTGGCGCCGCTTCCACGAGGGTCGTCTCCTTGCCGAACATGGTGGCGATCTTGGCGAGGCGCTCGTCCTGACCCGTCCTGGCGTTCGTGAGGTGGGTCTCCGGTTTGATGGTCCCCGACAGCACCTTCATCAGG
>CAZYGP010000067.1:0-9710 GCA_964647265.1 uncultured Acidimicrobiaceae bacterium
CCGTGGACGGGTCCTCGTTCTGCGTGTCGATCCATCGCATCCATCGTGCAGCCTTCCTCGGAGGCATCGGAGCGGGTGATCAGCTGATCGCGGTGGACGCATGCTCAGTGCCGGCATCTGGATGATCGCTTGCTCGTCCATGGCGGGCCAGAGCGTGCCCCTCACCGAGCACTAGGGTCATTCCGTGCCCGATGACGTGCTCACGCCCCTCATCGAGGGGTCGGACCTTGCAGGGCTCATGCGCGCCGTCGACGGCATCTGCGCCCGTCGTGACTGGGAAGCCCTCATCGATCTGCGTGACCGCTGCGAGGAGGCTGTCACGAGGGGCAAGCAGGTCTGGGCGATCGCCCAGTTCGCCGAGTACCGTCTCGCCCTCGAGGGGCCGGCCGATCTGGCCGCTTCGGTCATCACGGACGGACGGGGCCGATTCGCCCTCGGTCCCCTCTGGGAGGTCGCCGCATCGAGCCACACGTGGGCGGAGCTCTCACCACACGTCCACATCCCCACCGTTCGCGCCATGATCGGCCACGAGCGGTCGATTCGAGGCGACACCGTGGGGGAGGACGAGATCGACGGTGCGGTGCTCGGGATCCCCGTAGCGGTCCAGCCTTGGGAACCGGCCTATCCGACGGCCGAGTATCGATCGGACCGTGCTGCGTTCCCTGACGACGTGTTCGACCTCCCCATGGCGTGGGCGGACATGCCCGATGCCCAACCTGGGGACGATGACGACGCCGTGTGCGACATCCTGCTCGACCTCGTCAAACCGTGGTGGGAGGACAGCCAGGGAAAGGCCGAGGTCATCACGGTCACCGGCACCGTCGAGTCGGCGATCAGGGCGCTCGGACGATCCAGGGCACGGCTCCTCGACGTCGACCCCGGTACCGCGATGGCCGCCATGGCGTGGGCGGGTGCGAGCGGCGGGGGACACGGGAGGCGGCGCGGAACCCCGGCGGGCCGGGCTGCGGCATGGTGGGTCATGCTCGAGGTCCTCGGCCACGCCGAACTCCCCGACGACCCTTCGCAACTGGGGGAGGAGGCCTCAGGGCTCCGTTGGGTGCTGTGGGACCCCGGTGACAGGGTCGGGGGGTGGAACCTCCACATCGGCATCGAGGACCCCGACGACGGCATCGCATGGGTCCTCTCCGCGGTGGACGCGTTGTAGAGCCGTTGTGAGCCGACGCGGCGCGGGTCAACCCGTCGGCAGGAAGGGCATGACGTCGCTGGCCAACTCCTCGACGATCGACGCCTGGCGCTCGTAGGGCAGGTCGGGGAAGTAGCTGCGGGCCACCCACTCGACGGGGACGTCCAACCGGGCCCGGAGCGAGCCGATCGTATCGATGATCTCTTCGGCGGAGCCCCCGATGATGCGCTTGCCGATCCTCCCGGCCATTTCGTCATCGAGTGCCGGCGTCGCCGCGATGCCCGTTCGCCTCGCCGACTCCTCCATGTCCGAGTACTTCCACGACTGGTGCCACACCGATTCGAGGATCTCGGCCCGATCCCCGGGGTACATGACGCCGTAGTAGATCCAGCGGAAGCTCTCAGGGTCGCGTCCGATCAGGTCCATCTCTTCGTGTGCGACGCGGACCTGCTCCACGAACCGGTCGGGCGAAGCGTTCGAGAAGAAGCCGTCGGCATGGCGCGCGGCCCGCCTGACGGCGGCATCGACGCCGCCACCGATGATCAGGGGGATCTCGGTGGTGGAGGCGGGCCTGATGCCGAGCTCGGGGACCTCGTAGATGTCGCCTGACCACCGGAACGGGTCGCCTGTCCATGCGCGGCGCAGGATCTGGAGCATCTCCGTCATGGCCCTCCCGCGCTCGGTGATGTCGACCCCCAGGGCTTCGAACTCCGTGGCAGACCAACCGAGCCCGAGTCCCAGGTCGAGGCGCCCGTTCGAGATGACCTGGACGGTGGCGGCGTCCTCGGCGAGGCGGATCGGATCGTGCAGGGGGGCGAGGAGCACACCGGTTCCGATCCTGATCGTCTCAGTTCGGGCGGCGATCGCCGCGGACGTCACGAGGAGTGATGGCATGTAGCCGTCATCGACGAAGTGGTGCTCGGTGGTCCACACCGAGTCGAAGCCGAGGCGGTCCGTCAGGGCGGCGAGGTCGAGGGTCTCTCGGTACACATCCTCCCATGTGCGCGGGTCGCCGGCGATCCGCTGAGCCGATAGGAGGCCGAATCCGAGTGCCATCGTCGCATCCCCTTCCGTGGCGATCCGGGACGAGCCTACCGGTACGCGATCGGAGAGCCTGCCGGAGATTCCGACTCCGGGTGGCTACCCTTGGATGACACGAACCGATGAAACCAGCGGGTGACACCAACGGTGCCGCACCGACCGCGAGACGGAATATCCCTCCATGTACCTCGAAGGCATCGAGAGCCCCGCAGATCTCACCGATCTGACCTATGACCAGCTCGACGAGCTCGCCGCAGAGATCCGCGCGTTCATCGTCGAGGCTGTCGAGGCCAATGGTGGCCACCTCGGGTCCAATCTCGGTGTGGTTGAGATCACGCTTGCGCTCCACCGGGTCTTCTCGTCCCCGCGTGACATCATCCTGTGGGACACCGGCCACCAGGCGTACGTCCACAAGATCGTCACGGGGCGCAGGGACGGATTCGCCAGACTCCGCGAGGAGGGCGGCATCAGCGGCTACCCCAATCGCGCCGAGTCCGAACACGACGTCATCGAGAACAGCCACGCATCGACGGTGCTCTCGTACGCACACGGCATCACGACTGCCCGCAGGCTTCGCGACGGTGACGATGCGGGCATGGTCGTGGCGGTCATCGGCGATGGCTCGCTCACGGGCGGTATGGCGTACGAGGGCCTCAACAACCTCGGGCACAGCGGCTCGAACGTGACGATCATCCTCAACGACAACGGGAGGTCCTACGCCCCGACCGTGTCGAAGCTGTCGGACAGCCTCGCCAGGATCCGGGCGAACCCCGTGTACATGCAGCGCCAACGTCGGTTGGAACGCTTCGTCAAGGGCATTCCCTTCGTCGGCGGCTTCGCAGACCGCGGTATCGGGGCGACGAAGGCCGCCGTTCGGGAGATGTGGGAACCCCCTGCGTTCTTCGAGGATCTCGGCATCC
Organism: uncultured Acidimicrobiaceae bacterium; assembly: GCA_964647265.1. Classification (GTDB taxonomy): domain Bacteria; phylum Actinomycetota; class Acidimicrobiia; order Spongiisociales; family UBA5794; genus SZUA-442. The sequence continues at coordinate 3,106 of CAZYGP010000067.1, forward strand.
GATACCTCGGACCGTTCGACGGCCACTCGATCGAGGTCGTCGAACAGGCGCTCCGGAATGCCGCGGAGTTCGACGGTCCGAAGGTCGTCCATGTCCTGACCCAGAAGGGCCACGGGTATCCGCCTGCGGAGAACGACTTCGTCAAGCTCATGCACGACACGGGCTCCATCAAGCCAGGCAGCTATACCGCAGCGTTCATGGACACGATGTGCAAACTCGGGGAGGAGCACGAGGACGTGGTCGCCATCACTGCGGCGATGCCCGACTCGACCGGCCTGCTCGCATTCGCCGAGCGATTCGAGGACCGCTGCTTCGATGTCGGGATCGCCGAGCAGCATGCGCTGACCATGGCGACGGGCATGGCGATGGTCGGGATGAAGCCGGTTGTGGCGGTCTATTCGACGTTCCTCACCAGGGCCTTCGACCAGCTGAACCTCGATGCAGGGCTCCACGGGCAGCACGTCGTCCTCGCGCTCGACAGGGCGGGGGTCACAGGCGACGACGGTCCTTCGCATCACGGCCTGTTGGACATGGTGCTGTGCCTGAAGGTCCCGAACATGACGGTGTTCGCCCCTTCGTCGTACCAGGAGCTCCAGGTGATGCTCCAGGACGCTGTCGAGCTGTGCGACGGTCCCGCTTCCGTGCGATGGCCGAAGACCGCGGCCGTGATGGTCGACGATGCCGAGGTCGGCTCTGGTCTGTCGGCGCGCCGTGCCAGGGTTGGTACGGGTGACAGGGTCTGCTTCATCGGCGTCGGGAAGATGCTCGCAGCATGCCTCGACGCCGCGGACCGCCTCGAGGTCGAAGGGATCGACGCAACGGTGTGGGACCCGCGTGTCGTCAAGCCGCTCGATCCCGACATGCTCGCGGACGCTGCCCGCCACGACCTCATCGTGACGGTCGAGGACGGGTTCCGTGAAGGAGGGGCGGGGACCGCTATCGAGACGGCGCTGCGCGATATGGGTGTTCGCACACCGATCGAGATCCTCGGGGTCCCCGTCACCTACATCGCCCATGCGAACCCCGACGTGATCCTCTCCCGGCTGGGTCTCGACGGCCCGGGTGTCGCCGAGTCGACGTTGAAGGCAATCGGCTGATCACGCAGTCCCGGAGCAGGGGGAGCCTGATGAGCAAGCGGCCATCGGAGCAACTCGCCAGGAGGCTGACCGTCACCGACGCGGTCGTCGTCGGCTTGGGTGCCATGATCGGGGCGGGAGTGTTCGCAGCACCCGGCCCCGCCGCAGCAGCCGCCGGTACGTGGATGCTCGCCGGACTTGCGATCGCCTCCGTGGTCGCGTATGCAAACGCCACTTCCTCGGCTCAGCTCGCAGCCCTCCATCCCGAAGCCGGGGGCACCTACGTCTACGCGCGAGAACGACTGGGCGACTACTGGGGCTTCCTCGCCGGCTGGGCGTTCGTCGTCGGCAAGACTGCAAGCCTGGCAGCGATGGCGCTGACCTTCGGCGCGTACGTCGCCGAGGACCTTGCCCGACCGCTCGGTATCGGGGCCGTCGTCGCGATGGCGGTGGTCAACTACCTCGGCGTCGAGAAGACCGCCCGGCTGACCAGGATCATCGTCGCGCTGGTGCTGGCGGCGCTGGCAGTTGTGGTCTCCGCTTCCCTCCTCGGAGGACAGGCCACAGCCGCCAACCTCAGCGCGGAGCTGCCAGGCGGTGTGTGGGGTGTGTTCCAGTCCGCCGGGCTGCTCTTCTTCGCGTTCGCCGGCTACGCCCGCATCGCCACCCTGGGAGAGGAGGTCCGGGACCCCGAGTTCACCATTCCCAGGGCCATCCCCATCGCCTTGGGGATCGTCGTCGTCACCTACGCAGTCGTACTCGTCGCCGTACTGTTGGCCGTAGGGCCCGAGTCCATCGCCGGCTCAGCGGCACCACTCGCCACTGCTGTCGGAGCGGGCGACTGGGCGGCGCTCGTGCCCGTGGTGAGGGTTGGCGCCGCGATCGCTGCTGCAGGGGTTCTGCTCTCGCTGCTCGCCGGCGTCAGCCGAACCGTGTTGTCGATGGCGCGCCGCCGCGAGCTGCCGGGCTTCCTCAACGCCGTGCATCCGAAGTACCGCACTCCGTACCGGGCTGAAGCGACAGCCGCGATCATCGTGTCGGCCATCGTCCTCGTCGCTGACCTGCGGGGCGCGATCGGGTTCAGTTCCTTCGCGGTTCTGACCTATTACGCGCTCGCGAACGCCTCCGCCTGGCGCCTGACCGCCGAGGAACGCCGCTGGCCACGTTCGCTCGCAGCCCTTGGTGCTGCTTTGTGCGTCCTGCTCGCTTTCACGCTTCCAATGGTCGCTGTCATCGGCGGAATCATCCTGCTCGCCATAGGATCGGTCGCCTGGCTCGCAACTCGCCGCCTGCGCCTACCGGAGTCGCGATAGCTTGCACGCTCCTCGGCAACCGTACGACCCCACCATCAGGTCGGACCTGTAGGTCTGACCAGTACGGGGATTCAGCTTGCGAGAGCGCCTGAGGCGGCGTCGGGGTCGTCGACGGTCACCGCGAAGTGGAAGCCCTCAGCGTTCGAGTGCAGGAGGTACATCGAGTCGATGTTGACCGAGGCTTGCGCCAGGCCCTCGGCGATGTGCGCAAGGGATTGCGTGCCGCGAGGTAGGAACGTGTCGAGCACTTCGCGCTCCTCGAAGGCGAGGTCGGCCGCCATGAGGGCACGGCGGGCCAGGGGCGGCGCCTCGACGATGATCCGCACATAGCTGTGGCCGTCGTCTGCGACCGCGGCGAACGCCTCGATCTCTACCCCTGCGTCCGAGAGGATCCGCGCGAGGGCGGCGAGCTGTCCGGGCCGGTTTGCGAGGCGGATCGAGAACTCTGTCATACCCCCACACTACGCCCCGGCACACAGCTGTAAAGGCTGAACGAGAGGTAGGACTGCGCGGGTGCGATGCCCTGCTACTCGTCGAGGGGGGCGCCGCGGTCCGAGAGCATGGTGCGGAGGCGAGCGATCCTCGCCTTGATCCCCGACGGATCATCCTCGCTCGTGACCGGTGCAGGTTCATCGACGGAGTGGTCGACGGATCCGTGGAGTTCCTGGAGCTCGCGGAGTTCCTCGAGCTCGAGGAAGATCTCCTCGGTCGGAACCGGTGGGTTGCTCTGGTTCTCGTCGTTCGTTGCTGACATGCCTGTTTCCTGCGTGACTGGTTGCAACGGTACCCGCGACCAGGCGCTTCCGATAGCACTCCTTGTGGTGCCTGTGCTCCCGGAAGATCTGTGAGCTCACTCCTGATCGAACACATGTTCGATTAGGATGGTCTGATGTCGCGGTATGCCGAGCTGCACTGCCACACCAATTATTCGTTCCTCGACGGGGCATCGTGGGCGGATGAACTCGTGCGACGTGCGTCGGAGCTGGGATACGAGGCCCTCGCGGTGACGGACCACGACGGGTTCCGTGGCGCCGTCCAGGTCCACGCCTCGGCTTCTGCCGTCGGGTTGCCGGTGGTCTACGGCACGGAGGTGGGGCTCCCGATCGATGCGGATGCGTCGGAGTCGTCCGAGGTCTCCGTTGCGCCGATCCTGGATCCCTCGCCTGAGGAGATCCCCCTCACCGGTTCGGGTGACCAGACGCGCAGGGGGCGCAGGCGAACGATGCACGGCACGAAACCAACTCGCCGTCACGAGACGGACCACCTCGTTCTCCTCGCCCCCGACCCCACCGGGTACGCAGCCATCGGGAGGTTCGTGACCAGGGGCCAGTATCGAGGGCGAAAGGACGAACCCCTGTATTCGTACCGTGACCTCGCCGAAGCCGCCTCGGACGGCAACCTCGTCGCCTTGTCAGGCTGTTGGCAGGGCGCAGTCCCGCGGGCAGCAGCAGCGGGGAACCTGCCTGGGGCAATGCGCTCAGCGGCACGCCTCAGGGAGGTGTTCGGGGATGGGTTCCATCTCGAACTGACACACCACGCAATGCCGGGGGACGACCTTCGCAACGACCTGCTCGCCGAGGTGGGGATGAGGCTCGGCATCCCGACGGTGGCGACGAACAACGTCCACTACGCACATCGGCACGACGCCGACTTGTCCGAGGTACTCGCTGCGATCGGTGGGCGTCGGTCGCTCGATGAACAGGACGGGTTCCGGCCCGCCACCGACATGCGACACCTGAGGACACCACAGGAGATGGCGGCACGATTCATCCGGTATCCGGGTGCCGTCGAGCGATCCGCCGAACTGGGGCGATCCCTTGCGTTCGACCTCGAGCTCCTGACACCCGAGCTTCCGGACTTCCCGATGCCGGGATCGTTCACCTCGGAGCATGAATTCCTGTCCCATCTCGTGTACGAGGGCGCACGCGAGGTGTACCCGGGCAGCGATGACGGTCTCGATCCAAGGGCGCGGAGACGCCTCGAGCATGAGCTCGACGTCATCTCCGAGCTCGGCTTTGCGGGCTTCTTCCTCGTGGCATGGGACATCGTGACCTTCGCGAGGTCACGGGACATCTACTGCCAGATCCGCGGCTCGGGTGCCGACTCGGCGGTGTGCCGATGCATCGGCCTGACACGGGTCGATCCGATCCGTCTCGGGCTGCCCTTCGAACGGTTCTTGTCGCACGAACGCGGCCGCCCTCCCGACATCGACATCGACTTCGAGGCCGAGCGCCGCGAAGAGGTCATCCAGTACTGCTATCGCACGTACGGCAGGGAACGCGCAGCCATGGTCGCAAACGTGATCACCTACCGGGCACGCTCGGTGCTCCAGGACGTTGGGAAGGCATTCGGCCTGACACAGGCACAGGTCAACGCCCTCACCAAGTACCTCGATCACCGATCACCGAAGGTCCTGCGAGAGGTCGTCGAACTCCCCGAGGGCTTGACGGCCGACCACATATACGACGTGTGCGTCCGGCTCGATGGGTTCCCACGCCACCTCGGCATCCACTCTGGCGGATTGGTTGTCTCGCGTCGCCCCCTGTGGGAGACCGTGCCGATGGAGTGGGGACGGATGCAGGATCGGTCCGTCCTCCAGTGGGACAAGAACGACACTGGGGCGATGGGCGTCGTGAAGTTCGACCTCCTCGCGCTTGGCGCCCTCAACGCGCTGCATCTGTCGGTCGATGCGATCAGCGAGACCCACGGCGTGGACATCGACCTCGCCGTCATACCGCAGGAACCCGTGGTGTACGAGATGCTGACGCGAGCGGATACGGTCGGTGTGTTCCAGGTCGAGTCACGTGCCCAGATGGCGACGCTTCCCCGGATGAAGCCGAGGACGTTCTACGACCTCGCCGTCGAGGTCGCCCTCATCCGACCCGGCCCCATCCAGGGACAATCGGTCCACCCCTACCTGCGAAGACGCAACGGTGAGGAACCCGTCCGCTACATCCACCCGTCGGCAGAACCCATCCTCCGAAAGACGCTCGGAGTCCCGATCTTCCAGGAACAGCTCATGGAGATCGCACGGGTCTGTGCCGGCTTCACGCCTGGACAGTCAGATCGCCTCCGCCAGGCGATGACCCACAAACGATCAGACGAGGAGATGGCGAAGCTCCGCGATGAGGTGTACGCAGGGATGGCGTCGAGGAACATCACGGGCCCACCGGCAGACGAGCTGTGGGAGAAGCTCCAGGGATTCGCGTCGTTCGGGTTCCCCGAGTCCCACTCTGTCTCGTTCGCGTACATCGTGTACGCGGCGTCGTGGTTGAAGTACCACTGGCCGACGGAGTTCTTCGCAGGGCTGCTCGATGCCCAACCGATGGGGTTCTACTCGCCGAACTCGCTCGTCGCAGACGCCATCCACCACGGAGTGATCGTCCACCAGCCTGACGTCAACGCGTCGAACCATGACTGCACGGTGGAGCCGTACCCGGCGGATCCCGACGACCTGGTCGAGTATCTCGGGATGGCGTGGCGTCGGGGGCGCGGAGCCGCCGACGACCCGATCCGTCAGGCGGTCGCACTGCGGCTCGGGTTGAGGTACGTGCGCGGCCTCGGCGGGACAGAGATCACCCGCATCGAGGCGGCACGTCACACGGGTGGGGCGTTCTCATCCCTCGAGGACTTCGCACAGCGCACCGGTCTTCCCGTCGACGTTCACGAGGCCCTGGCGGCATCCGGGGCGTTCTCATCCCTCGGGTACGGGAAGCGGGAGGGGATGTGGCAGGCCGCGGCCCTCGCGAGGCTCGGACCGAACCGCCTCGCCCTCCAGGATGCATCCGAGTCCCCCGAATTCCGGCCGATGGATGGGCTCGAGACCATGCAGGCAGACCTCTGGTCGACGGGTATCACGCTCATCCATCCCGTCAGCTTCATTCGGGACCAGCTCGATGGTCGGGGGGTGCTCAGGATCGAGGATGCCCTCAGAGTGCGCCGGCATGCAACGCGCGTGAGCGTCGGAGGGGTCGTGACCCACCGGCAGCGACCCGGCACGGCCAATGGTGTCCGGTTCTTCAACATCGAGGATGAGACAGGGATCATGAATGTCGTCGTCATGCCACCGGTATGGGACGCGAACTACGAGATCGCCCGCAAGGCCATCGGCCTCGTCATCACGGGCATCCTCGAGTACCGCGATGGGGTCACGAACCTCGTCGCGCACCGCTTCGAGGTCTGGCCTGCCCCGGTGATCGTCTCACGTGACTTCCGA
>CAZYGP010000068.1:0-9683 GCA_964647265.1 uncultured Acidimicrobiaceae bacterium
GCAGTAGATCGCGTCGTGGTCGTCCTGGAGCCGCACCCAGTTGCGGAACGCACCGAGGTAGTTCCCGAGGTGGATGTTCCCCGTGGGTTGCACCCCGGAGAAGATGCGGGGTCTGGCGCCCGGAGTCATTACGTCCATCGGCGCTCGTACTCCATGGCGTTGCCTCGTTTCCCCACCTGGCGGATGCCACCGGCGTCTCGGAGGCAGTATGCCATCTGCTGCGCGATCCGGCGCGGGCGTCCAAGGGCCGCGGCCAGATCCGCTGTCGTGAAGGTCGGGGGCAGCGATGTGGGGAGGAGATCGCACAGATCCTCGATGCCGCCGATGAGCATCGAATCGACGACCTCGATCAGCCGACGCTCGTCGATCACCCATCCCCGACGACGCCATGCCTTCGACGGATCGTGCGTCCTGAGCTCCTCGTCCCGCACCATGACGAGCTCGATCTCGAGACCGGGGTGCTCGATCAGGGACGGGAAGCTGACGAGCTCGGAGAAGAGATCGGTTGGGTGGCCGTGGCGCGGGGAGCGGCGTCGGCCCAGGACCTGTCCCGCCTCATCGACCTTGATGATCGTCGTGTCGAGCGAGATCGGATGCACGATCCGGATGCGGTAACCGGCCGTCAACAACGTGGTCAGTTTGCGCTTCATGGACGAGAAACCCTTCGTCTGCACCTCGATCAGGAGATCGTCACGGACGACATCGACCACGAACCCGTCGACCGCAACCTCGAAGCGGTCTCCTGGCCGCGCACACCACCGCTTGAGGGCCGCATGCAGCGGCTTCTCGCGCAGCGTTCCTACCTGGGATCGGGGACCGGCCATGATGCGATCGTAGGGCCACTCGTCCGCCGACCGTGACTCGAATTGACGGGACGACCGGACCGGTGCATACTCGCCGGACCGATGAACACCATCACGACAACCGTCAGCATCATTACCTAGGGCGCACACGTCTCTGTGACGTGTGCGCTTGCGAACCCTCCGCTCCCGGAGGGTTCTTTGTTTGAAAGGGCGCTCCATGACAAGCCGTGTCGAGATCTACGACACCACCCTGCGCGACGGGACGCAGCAGGAGGGCATCTCCCTGACCGTCGGGGACAAGCTCACCATCTGCGGCCTGCTCGACGATCTCGGTGTCGCGTACATCGAGGGCGGCTGGCCGGGCGCAAACCCGAAGGACGACGAGTTCTTCAAGCGGGCCCGTTCGGAGCTCACGCTCGCCACGGCCGAGCTCGTCGCCTTCGGATCGACGAGGCGGAGCGGCGTCCGGCCGGGCGAGGACGACCAGGTCGTCGCGCTCCTCGAGGCAGGGACGTCCACTGTGTGCATCGTCGGGAAGACGTGGGACTACCACGTGGAGCATGCCCTGCGAACGGACCACCGCGAGGCGATCGCGATGATCGCCGACACCATCGCCTTCTTCCGCGACCACGATCGGGAGGTCTTCTTCGACGCTGAGCACTTCTTCGACGGCTATCGATCGAATCCCGACTTCGCCGTGGCGGCACTGAGGGCGGCGCACGATGCGGGGGCGACGAGGCTCGTCATGTGCGACACGAATGGTGGTTTCCTCGGCCACGAGGTCGAGCGCATCATCGGTGAGGTCGCCGAGTCCATCCCCGAGGCGACGTACGGATGCCATTTCCACAACGATTCAGGGCTCGCCGTCGGGAACTCCCTGGTCGCCGTTCGGGCGGGAGTCCACCAGGTGCAGGGATGCGTGAACGGGTACGGCGAGCGCACGGGGAACGCCGACCTGTGCTCGGTGATCCCGAACCTCTCCGTGAAGATGGGGATCGAGACGATTCCCGCTGACCGCATCTCACGGCTCACGACGGTGTCCCACCACGTCGCGGACGTGATCAACCTGAGCCTCGATCCCCATCTTCCGTATGTCGGTTCATCTGCCTTCACGCACAAGGCGGGACTCCACACGAGTGCGCTTGCACGTCGACCCGACGCGTACGAGCACCTGGATCCCGCAACGGTCGGAAACTCGACTCGCATGGTGGTATCGGAGCTCGCGGGCCGCTCGACCATCCTCGCCAAGGCGAGGGCGTCCGGCCTCGAACTCACCCCGGAACAGGCACAAGCGGTGGTCGACGAGGTCAAGGTGAAAGAGCACGGGGGGTATCTCTTCGAAGCCGCGGACGGTTCCTTCGAGTTGATCACGCGCCGCGTCATGGGCTGGGAGCAGGACTTCTTCGACCTCGAGTCGTACCGGGTGTTCGTCGAGCACCGCCACGGTGAGGTGACCGCAGAAGCCACCGTCAAGGTCCGTGTCGGCGACGAACGGGTCGTATCGACCCGTGAGGGGGACGGTCCTGTCTCCGCACTCGATCGCGCCCTCCGGGCCGCGCTGCGGGACCGATACCCCGTCGTCGACACCATCAAGCTCACCGACTATCGCGTCAGGGACCTCGACAGCTCCGATGGAACGAGCGCACGGGTCAGGGTCCTCACCTCACACTCGGACGTCGAGTCGGCGTGGGGCTGTGTCGGGGTCCACCAGAACATCATCGACGCCTCGTGGACGGCCGTTGCCGAAGGCCTCGTGCTGGGCCTGCTTCGAGCGGGTGAGCGTGCTCATGCACAAGCCGAGGGGCCCCTCGGTGGAGTCCCACCGGTCAGCGCCTCGTAGGCGGCGACCAGATCGGTGCATGGGGGAGCCGGGCCGCCAGCACGGCGCGGATCCGGCTTCGGGAGCACAGGGCGCCACGGTCTGCAATCCTTGGACGATCGAGCAAGGAGGGTCATGGGAAGGCCGATCACCGCCGAGGATCTGTGGTCATTGCACCGGGTCGGGCAACCCGAGCACGTTCCGGGGACGACCAGCGTCGTCGTGCCGGTGGTCGCGTACCGTGAGGACGGGAAGGCCCACTCGACCATCTACTCGATCGACAGAAAGGGCACGACCGTACGACTGACATCGGATGATCGTTCATCGGAGTCACCGGCTCCGTCGTCGGACGGAACCCGCATCGCGTTCCTCGGATCGATCGGTGACGAGCCTGCCCAGGTGTATGTGATGAGCCTCGCCGGTGGCGAGGCCTTCAAGGTGAGCGACCTGCCCCTCGGAGCGAGCTCGGTGACGTGGGTCCCGAACCGCGATGCACTCATCGTGTCCGCTCCCCTCCTCCGTGGCCACTCGAGCGTCGAAGACACCAAGGCCGAGCAGGAGGCACGCAAGGATGCCACCCGTCCGATCGTCACCGAGGACCGCGTGTTCCGGCATTGGAAGAAGTGGCTCGTCGACGGGCGGATCGACCATCTCTTCCGCATCGACCTCGACGACGAGTCCGCCCATCACCTCACCCCCGGCCTCGACAGGCTGATGGCACTCGAGGACGTCGGTGAGTCCATCACCGTCACCCCCGACGGGCAATGGGTCATCTTCACCCTCGACGACTACCCCGACCCGTGGGAGCACATGCAGTTCTCGCTCCACCGGGTGCCGACCATGGGCGGTGACATCGAGCGCATCCCGACCGGCGAATCGGTGCAGCAGTATCGCCCGAGGGTGTCGCCGGACGGATCAACGCTCGTATACGGTGTCCAATACGAACACGCGTACTACGCAGACCTCGTACGCATCGTGTCCCACCATCTCCCCACGGGTGCAGAAGAAGTCCTGACGGCGGCATGGGACCGCTCGGCGGGCGGATGGGAGTTCATCGATGACGAGGCCCTCGTCTTCCATGCCGAGGACGAGGGTCGTGTGCGCATCTTCACACTCGCGATCGACGGGGGACCCCCGATGCCCCAGACCTCGACGGGTTCCAACCATGGCCCGAGGGTGGGCCTCGACTGCTACTGGCACCGTCACGAGTCGATGGCGGCTCCGGCGGAGGTCGCCGTCACCTGTGGCGGGACGACGGCGATCGTCTCGACGTTCAACGATGCAGTGCTCGCCGAGCTGGCCCTTCGCCCTGCGGAGGAGGTGACCTTCGAGGGGGCAGACGGGGCCCAGATCCAGGCGTTCGTCGTGGAGCCCCCCGATTTCCACGAAGCCGCCATGTGGCCGCTTCTGCACAATGTCCATGGGGGGCCGCACAACGGTGTCATGGACAACTGGCACTGGCGATGGAACCCCCAGATCATGGCCGCAGCGGGATACGTCGTGATCTCGGTCAACTTCCATGGTTCGTCGTCGTTCGGCGATGCCTTCACGCGCAGTATCCGCGGAAGCTGGGGGGATCGACCGGCGATCGACATCGAGGCCGCAACCGACCACATGCTCTCGCTCGGGACAATCGATCCTGATCGCATGGCTATCGCCGGCGGGTCGTACGGTGGCTATCTGGTGACGTGGATCACGACGCTCACGGATCGCTACGCAGCGGCCATCTGCCACGCGGGTGTGACCGACCTCCTCGGCCAGTACGCCTCTGACCACACGGAGGGTCGGGACGTCGCAATGGGCGGCACTCCGTGGGAGGACATGGATGCCGTGAATCGATGGTCGCCCATGGCCCACACGCATGACGTGGCGACGCCGACGTTGGTGATCCACGGCGAGCTGGACTACCGGGTCGTCATCACCCAGGGCCTGACCCTCTACGGCCTCCTCAGCGCCAAAGGGGTGCCGACGCGACTCGTCTACTACCCCGACGAGGGACACTGGATCGAACGGCGGGACAACGCGCTCCACTGGTGGGGGGAGTTCCTGGGATGGCTCGAACGCTTCGCCTGACGGATGAGCCAGGGTCACGCACCACGAGGCGACACCGGCCGGAGCGCCTCGATCATTCGGTCGAGCTCGGCATCGAAGAACGCGTCCCCTCCCTCGGGGTGGATCCAGTCGAGCTGGTGGGTGACCTCGAGGGATACGAGACCATGCCAATGCGCCCATGTGCCGAGGAGGGGGCCGATCATCGACGCGTCGAGTCCCAGCTCGTCGTGAATCGAGGCGGCGAAGCCCTCCTCACCCGGTGTCGGTTCACGGACCGAGGATGAGGCGAGCAGGCCATTGCGGATCGCATCTGCCGCAACGGAGAGGAACGCTCGACCGATGCGCTGGTTGGCCTCGACCGTGGGTCCATCCTGCGGCGCTGCGTAGCCGGGGATGGGGGTGCCGAAGATGAGGAGGAATCGGTTCGGGTACGTGACCGCCCATCGCCGGTACGACCGCACGCCGGAAGCCAGGCGCTCGAGTGGATCCCCTGCCCCCGGGCGGGTCGCCTCCTCGACGGCAGCGGCGAGGTCGCTGTAGGCATCGATCAGCAGGTCGGTGATCAAGGCGTCCCTCCCGTCGTAGTATCGGTAGAGGCCAGCGGGACTCATGCCGATGCGGCGGGCCACGGCGCGTAGCGATAGCGCGGGCGCCCCGTCGGCCGCAATCTGCTCGAGGGCCGCCCGCTTGATCTGCTCGACCGTTTCGGCGCGAATCCGTTCCCTGCGCGTCGGTTGCATGCCGCAGTATCCCACACAGGTCAAGAATGTGAACATATATTGCATTGCGAACACTGTTCGCATATAGTGCAAAGGCACAGACACCGAGATGAAGGAGTCAACGATGCCCGGCGCGACGATGCAGGTCGTGCTCGGAGCCTCCGGCGGCGCAGGCCACGCCATCACCAGGGCGCTCCATGATGCAGGCCTTCCCACGAGGGCCGTGAGTCGTTCCGGTGGGGACGTCCCCGATGGTGTCGCATCCGTGCGCGCAGACATCGAGGACGCGCTAGCGCTCGAGGCGGCCGTGGAGGATGCCACTGTCGTGTATATGGCGGCACAACCCCCCTACCACCGGTGGCCGGAGCGTTTTCCGCCGATGCTCGAGACCGTCGTCTCGTCGTGCATCGCCTCGGGCGCCAGGCTCGTGATGGTTGACAACCTCTACATGTACGGCCCGGGCCACGACGTGATCACCGAGGACGCACCACGCAGGGCGACCGACACCAAGGGCACGGCCCGCGCTTTGATGTTCGACATGCTGATCGCCGCACACCGGCGAGGTGACCTCCGGGTGGCAATCGGGCAGGCATCGGACTACTTCGGACCGCGATCGGACAACTCGGCGATCACGACGCTCGCCGTCGCACCGGTCGCAAGCAGGGGACCGCTGCGATGGTTGGGATCGCTCGACACGCTGCACTCGGCCGCATTCCTACCCGACATCGCCCGTGCCTATGTGACCCTCGGGACCTCCGACATCGCCGAGGGCCGCTCATGGATCCTCCCCCACGGCGCGCCGGTCACCGGGAGGGCCTTCATCGACCGGGTGAACGCCTGCCTCGATGCACCGCGCACGGCCAAGGTGGTGTCCCCAACGATGCTGCGCGTGGCCGCACCGTTCCAACGCATCTCTCGTGAGACGCTGCCGATCATCCACCAATGGACGCAGCCGTGGGTCGCCGACGACGCCGCCTTCCAGGCCTCCTTCGGTCCCTTCGCAACGACACCGCACGACACCGCCGTCGCGGCAACCGTCGACTGGTACCGATCACCCGGCTGACCACGCTCAGGCGAGCGCGTCGATGAGCTCCCACAGCGCGTCCACGTGGCGTTGCTCCGTGAACGTCTGGCCGATGACCACCCGGATGAACGCCGTTCCGTCGATCTCGGACGCGGTGATCGCGACCCTCCCCGTCGCGTTCAACGCGGAGGCGAGCCCACGCGTCGCTTCGTTCCCGTCGACATGCGCGAAACACACGAGGCCGAAGGGATGTGGGGCGAACAGCGCGAATCGGTCATCGCTCTCGATACGCACGGCCAGATCGTCAGCGAGGCCCACGTGGGTGCGAACCAACGACCGGAGGCCCTCCGCACCGTACGCGCGGATCACCCACCACAGCTTGAGTGCGCGGAACCGCCTTCCGAGCGGCACATGCCAGTCGCGATAGTCGATGACAGCCCCCTCCTCGGTCGCCGTGTTCCTCAGGTACGGAGGGAGCACACTGAGCGTGTCGATGAGCGGCCCACGATCGGCGACCCACAGGACGTTGCAGTCGAAGTTCACCATCATCCACTTGTGGGGGTTGAACGTGTAGCTGTCGACGCGCTCGAGATCGGGCTGGTGCACCCGGAATTCGCTGCACAGCATCGCCGTGCCGGCGTATGCCGCGTCGACGTGGTGCCACATCCCGCTCCCAGAGGCGATGTCACTGATCGCTACGAGCGGATCCACGGCGGTCGTGGCGGTCGTCCCGATGGCCGACACCACCGCGATCGGGATGAGGCCCGCCTCTCGGTCCGCTTCGACCATTTCACGAAGGGCCCGTGGGTCCATCGCGAACGTCGCATCGACGGCGACCTTCCTGCAGTGCCCGACACCGGCGACCGTGCAGCCCTTCTCGATCGATGAATGGGCCTCTGACGATGCGTAGACCACCATGTCCTCGGCGTGGCCATCGGCCCTTCGACGGTGGCGTGCCACGACGAGCGCTGTGTGCGTGGCATCCGAGGCGCTCATCTGGATGACGCCGCCGCCCGTGCCGGTCGACGTCCACGACGACGGCAGGCCCATGAGCTCGACGAGCCAGTCGAGGACCCGGCTCTCGAGCTCGGTCATCACCGGGGACGTGGACCACAGCATCCCCTGCAACCCGAGCCCTGCAGACACCAGCTCAGCGAGGACCGATGGAGGAGAGGTGTTCGCAGGAAAGTATGCGAACCAGTTCGGGGATTGCCAATGCGTCACGCCGGGCATCACGACCCGGTCGAGGTCGCGGATCAGGGCATCGAACGGCTCGGCCTGCTCAGGCGCACGTTCGGGGAGCATCGAGGAGATATCGCCCGGTTCGACGGAGGCCAGGATGGGGTGATCCTCGATCCGTTCGCGGTACTCCGCGAGCCAGTCGATGAGCTGGTACCCATACACCCGGAACTCGTCCGGCGTCATGTGGTCGGTCACGTCTGGGCCTCCCCGCGGACGTCGGATGCTCGTTGAATCGACCCTCTCATCGTGGTTCAGACATTCCTTCGCCACGGAGGAAGCCGACGAGCTCCCTCATCATGAATGCCGTTGCACCCCAGAGGATGCCCTCATCGAACTCGCAGAACCACAAGGCGTGCCCGAACCAGTCACGCTGGATCCAGTTGGTCTCGGTCAGCAGGAACTCGAGCGTCGGCTCGATGATCGCCTCGACCTCCTTCTCATCCGGCACGAGCTCGCCGGGCCTCTCGATCCTGACGACGACAGGGACGATGGGCCGTGTTCGATCCCGCATCATCACCGGTGTCAGCCCGCCGAGCACCTCGACGACGTTCCCGGGGGGAAGGCCGATTTCCTCCCAAGCCTCACGCATGGCCGTGCTGATCGGCTCCTCGCCGTCCTCACGGTGACCTCCGGGGAACACGACGTCACCTGGGTGATTCGACATGTGTTCGGGACGCTTCGTCAGGATCACCCTGATCTCGCCCATCGGATCCTCGTAGATCGGCACGAGGACGGCGTACTCGGCGCCCGGAGGATCCACGACGGGCGGGAGGGATCGAAGCCTTGTCCATGGATCCATTCGGCGAGCTTATCCGGATAGGCTGGTGCCGATGCCCACCGTCGCCGTGCACAGCCAACCGAGGTATACGCGGCGTCTCATGCTGCGACCCTTTCGTAGACGTGATGTCGGGCCGCTCCACGACGCGATCAGCGTGTCGCTTGCTGAACTCCAACCATGGCTCCCCTGGGTCGACGGATACGACCGCGGCGTCTCGCAGCGCTTCGTGAGGGAATCGGTCGCCGCCTGGGTCGAACGGCGCGCGTTCGACTTCACGATCAGGACCATCGACGATCCCGACACGCACATCGGGAATGTGTCGATTTGGACGACGTCGGCCCAGAACTCGATCGGTGAGGTCGGCTACTGGATCCGCTCCGACGAGACAGGGAAGGGCTATGGCGTCGAAGCGACGACCCGCGCCGTGCAGATCGGTTTCGAGGAGATGCGGCTCCACAAGGTGCAGCTCCGCATCGCCGTCGAGAACGCGAGGTCCGAGGGGATCGCACGCACCATCGGATTCTCACTCGAGGGCACACTGCGCGACGAGGTGAAGATCGGTGACCGTTGGGTCGACCACACCGTGTGGTCGCTGCTCCAGGACGAGTGGTGGGCGGCGCGCGACCGGCACCGCGCCGAGGGCACGATCGGCTGACACCACGCAGCACCCGGGCAGACCCTGTGTACAGGGCAGTCCCCCGTCGGCGGTATCGTGCCGTGCAGAGATCCACATCAGGAGCGACACATGCGAATCGGCATACTCACCGGCGGAGGCGACGTCCCGGGCCTGAACCCATGCATCAAGGCCGTCGTGAACCGCGTTGCCCACGACGGCCACGACGTCCTCGGTTTCCGTCGAGGTTGGGGAGGCCTCCTCAACACCGACCCTGACGATGCAGCGTCGATCGCGGAGAACACCATGCCCCTCACACCGGCGAACGTGCGAACCGTCGATCGCACCGGAGGAACCTTCCTCCACACGAGCCGAACGAACCCTTCCAGGGTGCCGCGCACCGATGTGCCGTCGTTCCTCGGTGAGCCACCGGAAGGCGACGGTCCCTTCGACTACACGGCGCACTCCCTGCGTGTCCTCGAAGCGCTCGGCGTCGATGTGCTGATCCCCATCGGGGGGGACGACACGCTGTCATACGGGCTCCGCCTGCACAACGAGGGTGTTCCGGTGATCGCCGTTCCCAAGACGATGGACAACGATGTGAACGGGACGGACTACTGCATCGGATTCTCG